>JAXGUU010000127.1:0-10312 GCA_040774145.1 Anaerolineae bacterium | reverse complement strand
GACGGCTACCGTGACGCCAAGTCCGACGACGACGCCCACAGCGACCGAGACCCCTTTACCCACAGCGACCTATACGCCCATCCCACCGATTGAGTACATTGTGCAGCCGGGAGACACGCTGGGCGCGATCGCACTGGAGCACAACATCACCGTCGATGAACTGATAGCCTACAACGAGCTCGATTCCGAGTTCATCGGCGAAGGCCAGCTTCTTCTCCTTCCGCCGCCCACGCCTACACCGGGCCCCACCCCGACGCCTGAGCCGGGACGCCCCACCGAGACGCCCAGCGCCATCATCCTGCACACAGTGCGCAGCGGCGACACCCTGTCGACCATCGCCCAGGAATATGGCGTCAGCGTCGACGTGATTCAGGCTGCCAACGACATCGAGGAGGGCTCGGAGACGATCCAACCGGACCAGGTGCTCACCATACCACGCCCCACACCGACACCCGAACCCGAGACGCTGCCGAACGTGACGCCGACCCCGACCCCCGGGCTGACACGCTACCCGGCACCCCCGATGCTCTTCCCGCCGGATGGCGCCGTCTTCACGGGTGGGGATCAGACCATCGCCCTCCAGTGGGCCTCGGTCGGCATCCTCGACAGTCGGGAGTTCTACCAGGTCGAGTTGGTCATCCCTGGAGAGGACGGACGCACGACCCATCAAGCCACCTTGCGCTCGACGGTCTGGCGCGTGCCGGCAGAGCTGTTTCCGCCGGAGACGGTGGAGGACCGGCGGTTGGCCTGGCGCGTATTTGTCGTGCGCCAGGTTACGGATAGCATAGACTCCGACTTTATGATCGTCAGTCAGACGACGGCACGCCGGAGCTTCACGTGGCTGCCGGACTAGGCCGCTTCGCGTGATCGCATCAACAGGAGCTAACGGTATGCAGAGACACGAATCCGACCACACCGTTGTTGCCGACTTCTTCGCGCAGGGATATCGCGTCTCCGGAACGTTCATCGGAGGGACTCGATCCCTGCCCGACGTCATCTACGATCCGAGCACCGACTATCTGCTGATCCGCGATGCCTATCTCTCTCCCATCACGGCGCCCGCGAGCATCGGCGCTCACTACGCATCCACCATTCTCGCCAAGCGCAACCTGGACTTCGTGCTGACGCTGGAACAGAAGCACGGACTGCGTCGCGACCAACGCTATGCGCTGGGCTCCTACACCTTCGGCCTCTGCCTGACCGTGCCCTTCTTCGAGATCCGGGGACGCTTGCAGTCCTCGAACCGCACCTTTGACCCGCGTATCTTCCTCAGCGGCGAGGCGGGAACCTTCATCACGCTCTTGGATGCCACCGCACGCTGCACCTTTGACCCGCAGACCAGCTACGAGGGCGGTGCGGTGGTGGTCAGCCGTGCCGCGATCAGCTTTCTCGGCGAGCAGCCCCTCCCGGACGCCACAGCTTCCTAGCAGAGACCACGCAGGGGGTACCCCATGGTTAAGGTCATCATCATTGACGACAGCCCCGATATGCTGTCGATGCTCCGCGTCTTCTTCGAGCGGCGCACGTCTTACGAGGTCATCGCCTGCAAGGATGGGCAGGAGGGCCTGGCCCAGGCGTTCGCGACACGTCCCAGCCTGGCGTTGGTGGATGTGATGATGCCCGGCATCGATGGGTATGAGGTCGTCCGCCGGCTGCGTCAGAACCCGACCACGCAGGGTATGGGCATCATTATGCTCACCGCGCGCGGTCAGCCGGTCGACCGACAGGCTGCGCTCGATGCCGGTGCCGATGCCCACGTGACCAAGCCCGTGCGCTTTGAGGAGCTCGAAGCCGTCATCGCCGAGGTGCTCGCCTCCATCGGGCTCTCGCCGGATGGACGGCAGCAGCGGGCCCTGCCGGTGCTCAGCCTGAAGGGGGGCATCGGCGTGACGACGGTCGCGACCAACCTCGCGGTGATGCTGCAGGAGACGACCCCGACGATCCTCTGGGATCTCTCGCCGGCATCGGGGCATGCGGCGCTTTTCCTCGGACTCAAGCCGCAGACGCACTGGGGAACCTATCTTCAGGACCCGGACCAGCCCATCGCGTCGCTCTTGCTGGAACACGCCTCAGGGTTGAAGGTCCTCTGTGCGCCACCGAAGCCACTCGATGCCGCGATACTGAATGGGCAACAGATCGGGGGTATGCTTCGAGCATTGCTGCGGATCGCCGGCACGGTGGTGATCGATGTGCCGCCGTTGCTCAATGAGGGGACGATGGCGCTGCTCTCTGAGGCCGAGCGCATCGTGCTGCTGACCGGGGACACGCCTCCGGCGATCCAGAGCACCCTGGTGACGCTGCAGGCGCTTCAGGATCTCACATCCAAGCTGCTCCTGCTCCACAACATCAGCAACCCCGGCAGACACCCCAGCACCGAGGTCCTACAGCGTGTGCTGCGCACCCCTATCCACGCCGCCCTGCCCTACGACCCCGCACAGGAGTTGACGCTGGGCAAGGGCGTGCCGCTGGCGGTGGTCAAGCGTGACAGTCCTTTCGTCGTCGCCCTGCGCGAGGGATGCGTGCCCCACCTCGGCGGGTCCCAGACCGCCAGTTAGCCGAAGGACACCTTCCCGAGCATCACCAGGAAGAGCAATCCGATGACCGCGACGTCCAGCAACAGGAGCAGGGCGAGGACAAACTGCTGCCATGGAAGCAGACCGAGAAACCGGGAGGGCGCCCTTTCCTGTGCCGACAGGGTCAGAGCGGCTTCTGCCTCGTCACCCTCTACCTGGCTGCGCAGCGACTGGATCAGGGAGCCTTCGTCGAGATCGGCTGCCGCTTGGGGGACCTTGTCTTCCTCCTCAAACGGCGCGTCGAGCGCGGTCTCATCCGCCCACACCGATCCTTCGTCCGGAGGCACATCGCTTGCCGCGTCGTCCTCCGCCTGTAGGAAATCCCACTCCGAGGCCGCCTCGTCCTCAGCGTCCTCGTCATCCCGCTGCGCTGCCAACTCGACTAACCAATCGGGGATGTCACTCATCGGCCACCTCCGGCCCTCTGCCTGCGAGTTACGTCAGGAAATCAGGTTAGATCCTTATCTAACAAGCACAAGATACACTGCTCTATGAAGGTTGTCAAATCCGCCGGCACGCCGTCTGCGCGCACCTTCTACGCGCGCGATGCGGTGGCTGTCGCCCGGGAACTGATAGGGGCTCACATCGCCCGCGTCTTCGACGGAGAGCAGATTGTCATGCGGATCGTCGAGTGCGAGGCGTACCGTGACACGGGCGATGCCGCGTCACACGCCTATCGTGGCAGGACCGAGCGCAACGCACCGATGTTCGACGCGCCGGGCCACGCCTACGTCTACTTCATCTATGGCATGCACTGGATGTTCAACATCGTCGCTCATCCACCCGGTGAAGCCGGCGCCATCCTGATTCGAGCCGCCGAGCCTCTGGTGGGGATCGAGATCATGCGAGCGCTGCGAGGCCCTCGGTTCAGTAGGGAGTCCGTCGAGCTGACCAATGGGCCGGCTAAGCTGGCCCAGGCACTGGCGATCACCGGAGACCTCAACACCGCCGACCTCTGCGCCGCGGGCGAGATGTATATCGCCCCAGGTGCCCTGGACGCTGCCGAGCGTGTGGTGAGCGGACCGAGGGTGCGGGTACCTGGCGATGAAAGCGCGAAGGCGCTCCCGTGGCGCTTCTGGATCCACGGGAACGCCTTCGTATCACGCTGAGGTGCCGGTAGAGCTCTCAGGCCGCCGGTCGGTAGCGCGTCAGCCTGCGAACGTAGCCTCCAGCACCTCGACCAGCGTCGGTCGACCGATCACCTGTAGCTCGTACTGCACCCGCTCCATGGGATGCTCGATCTTGAGCAACCGGGTCAGATCGATCGGGGTGCCGATGATCACCAAGTCACAGGGCGTGCCGTTGATGGTCTCCTCGAGGTCCCGTATCTGCTTATCGCCATAGCCCATGGCAGGCAGGATCGGCCCCGTTCCCGGGTACTTAGCATAGGTCTGGGCGATGGTGTCCACCGCGTAGGGTCGGGGATCGATCACCTCCGCCGCGCCAAAACGCCGCGCGGCCACGTAGGCTGCGCCGAAGGCCATCTCACCATGCGTCAGCGTGGGCCCGTCCTCGATCACCAGCACGCGCTTCCCACGGATGCGCTCAGGGTGCTCGACGAAGAGCGGCGACGCCGCCTCAACGATGACCGCCTCCGGGTTGACCGCGGCGATGCTCTGGTAGATCTCGCGGACGTTGGCGTAGTCGGCGGTGTCCATCTTGTTGATCACAATCACATCCGCAGCCCGCAGGTTGGACTCGCCGGGATAGTAGCTCATCTCGTGACCGGCGCGGTGCGGGTCGGTCACCGTGATCCACAGATCGGGCCGGTAGAAGGGCAGATCGTTGTTTCCACCGTCCCAGACGACTACGTCGGCTTCCTGCTCCGCCTGGCGCAGAATCGCCTCGTAGTCGACCCCGGCGTAGACGATCACGCCGCGATCGAGATGCGGCTCATACTCCTCGCGCTCCTCGATCGTGCACTGGTGGGCATCCAGGTCGGCATAGGAGGCGAAACGCTGGACCGCCTGCTTGGCGAGGTCGCCGTAGGGCATCGGGTGGCGGACCACCACCACGCTCTTACCCATCGCCTGAAGGGTATCGCAGACGTGACGCGTGGTCTGGGATTTGCCGCACCCGGTACGCACGGCACAGATCGCCACAACGGGTTTGGCACTCTTGAGCATCGTCGCACGCCCCGCCATCAACCTGAAGTCGGCGCCCAACGCGCCGACGAGCGAGGCCTGATGCATCACGTAGGCATGGGGGACATCCGAGTAGGCAAAGACCACCTGATCGATCTCGTGATCCCGGATCAACCCCGGAAGCTCACTCTCGGGATAGATCGGAATGCCCTGCGGATAGAGCTCGCCCGCGAGCTCCGGCGGATAGCAGCGCCCCTCGATATTGGGAATCTGTGTCGCCGTAAAGGCGATGACGTCGTAGCGTGCATTGTCGCGAAAGTAGGTATTGAAGTTGTGGAAATCGCGACCGGCAGCTCCCATGATAATCGTTCGGATCTTGTCCATGCAGACTGGCTCCTTATGGTTTGGTGTTGTGCCCGGCGATGGGCCGGTACGCCCAGGCGCGGCTCACCTCAAAGGGCGGCGCAGCCATGGTGAGCATACCATGCACGCGGGCCGGACTCAAGTGAGGTTCAGAGCAGGAATGACGGAAACTCCGCCTACCATCGTGGAAAACCCCGTCGGGGCCCGTCCACAAGGCGTTGGGCCTGACGTCCGAAACGCCGAGCGTTCGCTTACTCGCCGTCGCCGACCATAAGTGCCTGAGCCACCTCATCCAAATGCGGGACCAGCGCACCCAGGACACCGTTCACGAAGCGCGGAGTGCTGTCGGCACCGTAGGACTTCGCCAGCTCAACCGCTTCGTTGATAGCGACCTTCACCGGGACCTTCCCAACCGTGAACTCATAGAGGGCCATCCTCAGCAGGTTGCGATCGATCACCGCCACTTGGTCGAGAGGCCATTCGGGAGCGTGGGACTGGATGTAGCCATCCAAGAGCTCGACCACATCGAGGATACCCGTGACCAACGACCGTGCATAGTCTTCTACCCGGGGGTTGGCGTCGACAATCGCTGTCAAGCGTTCGTGCAGCACCAACGCCGGAGCGTGCCCGACGAGATCGATCTCATAGAGCACCTGCAACGCCAACTCGCGAGCCTGTCGCCGCTCACCCTTCACAACTCAGCTCCTTCGATCGGGCGGCCACCCCGCGCAGCCGGCACCGCCTGCCGACGCTATGCAGACGCGTCCTCAGACCATTCTGTGGCGTCCGGATTCGAATAGACCACGTCCTCGATGTGTACGTTGACGGCCTCGACCGGCATCCCGATCATCTGCTGCAGTGCGCGCGTGACCTCGTGTTGCACAGCACGGCCCACCTGAAGCAAGCTCTGGTCCGGACCCACAATGAGATGTAGATCGACGACGACGCGGCCCTCGTTGACCTGGATCGCTACCGACCTGCCCGACGTCCCCAGGAGCCGATCAACATCACGCTCGGCAATCCCGACGACACCAGCCACATCCAGCGCTGTCAAGCGGGCCATGGTCTCGATCACTTCGGGCTCAACCGTCACGGAACCGGGTATCATATCGGTCTCCATCGGTGCTCGCTTTCTTCGTTTCGTAAAACACACGGGCCTCCGTAGAGGCCCGAATCATCTCACTCAGCTCAGCAGACCCTAGTCTTCTTTGATCTGCAGGACTTGGCGTCCCCGGTAATGGCCGCACTTGGCACATACGTGATAGGGCCGCACCATCTCGCCGCAGTTCTCGCACGCAATCAACTGGGGCAGGCGCGCTGTGGGAAAGCTATTGGCACGCCGTCGATCGCGTCGACTGCGTGGAGTTCGTCTCTTCGGTACCGCTGGCATCTCGCTCTATTCTCCCTTTGTCTTGTCTGATCACTCGTCACGGGCCCACGGCCCTGGCAGGCGAAACAGAAGTCATTATACCGAAAATGAGCCTTCTGTCAAACTTTCTTCTCGGCCAGCAGCGCCTCGCGTTCGGCTTCCAGCCGGTGCAGGCCGTTGTCCACGACTCGGAGCTGGCGTGTCAGCTCTGCCTGAAGCTGGCTCAACGCGTTGAAGACGTACTCGTCCGCATCAGCTTGGAGCCGATCAGACTGCTGCCGCGCCTCCTGAACGATCACCTTAGCCTGTCGTTGTGCATCCACGACAAACTGGTGGCTCGAGGCCATGCGCTCGCCCTCTTCCCGCGCCTTGACGATGATGCGCTCTGACTCCTGGCGCGCGGCCTCGATCACCGCGTCACTCTCACGCACGACACGGCGCGCTTGCTCAATCTCCTCCGGCACGGTCTGACGCAACTGTGCCAGATAGCTTCGCACCTCATCCTCGTTCACCATACGATTGCCCAGGAATCGAGGGCACTCCTCGGTGATGTAGCGCTCCAGGCGATCTATTAGGAAGTCAATGTCCATAGCCTCATCCTTACGCAGCTACCAGATCCCAGCCCCATCGCGATCCACATTCACGCCGTCACTAAGAGACGTCCGCGTGACGCTCCCGACGCTTGCCCTCCAACGCCGACAGCACCACCGGATGCACCATCCTCGCGACGTCACCTCCCGCCAGGAAGACCTCCTTGACCAAGCTCGCGCTCACAAAGGCGTATTCGTAACTGGTCATCAGGCACACCGTGTCGACACCGGCGCTCAGCTGCTGGTTCATCAACGACATCTGATACTCGCGCTCGAAGTCAGAGATCACCCGCAACCCTCGCACCAACGTCTGCGCCCCCAGGGAGCCCGCGAAGTCCACCGTCAACCCTGTGTAGGGTAGAACCTCGATCGTCTC
Source organism: Anaerolineae bacterium (assembly GCA_040774145.1). Lineage (GTDB taxonomy): Bacteria > Chloroflexota > Anaerolineae > B4-G1 > SLSP01 > PWVB01. The sequence goes on along the minus strand of JAXGUU010000127.1, from coordinate 2,957 downwards.
GTAGGGCCGCAGCACCTCACGGGCCAGCGCCAGTCGCTCCTCCAGAGAGAAGAGCAACGGCTTGTCAGGATGAGCATAGATCGCGACCACGACCCTGTCAAATAGCCCGGCGGCTCGCACCGCGATGTCCATATGGCCATTGTGAATCGGATCGAACGAGCCAGGATAGATCGCTAGGCGTGTCATATCAGCTCAGATCGCTTCGACCCTGCCAGAAACCTGACACCTTCTCCTGCAGCATCTCGTGCTCGGGGAGGTCCAGGTCAGGATCGCGCGCCAACAGGGCCTCAGCGACCTCACGGACCTCGTGCAACAGGCGCATGTCGGTGAAATTGGCCATCAGCATCGCCGGGAAGCCACTCTGCTGCGTCCCCAAGAACTCGCCGGGGCCCCGCATCTGCAGATCCTTCTCTGCCAGGGCAAACCCATCGGTGGTCTCTTCGACCGCAGCCAGACGCTCCGCCGCCTCCTCCGAGCTCCCCTCGGCCAACAGCATACAGTAGGACTGATGCGCGCCGCGGCCCACCCGTCCGCGGAACTGGTGCAGCTGCGCCAAACCGAATCGCTCCGCCCCATCGATCAACATCACGGTCGCATTCGGCACATCAATGCCCACTTCGACCACCGAGGTCGCCACCAGCACGTCCAGATCACCGGCGACGAACCGGCTCATCACCTCATCCTTCTCCTTCGTCGCCATCCTGCCGTGCAGCAGGCCTAGGCGCAGGTCGGGGAAGACCTCCTTCTGCAGACGCTCGTGTTCATCCACCGCGGCCCGTGCCTCGATAGCATCCGAGGCCTCCACGAGCGGATAGATGATAAAGGCCTGACGCCCTTCCTCGACCTGACCGCGGATGAACGTATAGGCGCGTCCCCGTTCGCGGGGATAGAGCACGCGGGTCTTCACCTGCTGACGGCCCGGCGGCATCTCGTCCAACAACGAGACGTCGACGTGGCCCCAGATCGTGAGCTCCAACGAGCGGGGGATCGGCGTCGCCGTCATCACCAGCAGGTGCGGGTTGTAGCCCTTCTCACGCAGCGCTGCGCGCTGCTCAACACCGAAGCGGTGCTGCTCATCAATCACGGCGAGCCCAAGACGGCTGAACGTCACCGACGCCTGGATCAACGCGTGGGTACCGACGATCGCATGCAGCGAGCCATCGGCAAGACCGCTCACCATCTGCTCACGGTCGGCCCCCGTCGTACTCCCCGTCAACAGTCCCACCGAAAGGCGTGGCTCCGGGAACGCTGCGAAGAGCTCGCTCAGTCCGCGATAGTGCTGCTCTGCCAGGATCTCCGTCGGCGCCATCAAAGCGACCTGGTAGCCGGCGTCGACGACCAGCGCCATCAGCAGCGCCGCGACCACCGTCTTACCCGACCCGACGTCGCCCTGCAGCAGGCGGTTCATGGGATCGCCCGAGGCCAGATCCGCCAACATCTCATTCAGCGAGCGCTGCTGCGCCTCGGTCAGTTGATAGGGCAAAGCCGCCTTGAGCGCCTCAACCCGTGCCGGATCTACCGTGATCTTGTAGCCCGGTTGTGCCTTCCACATCGCCTTCTGCCGCAGCAACCCGAGCTGCAGATAGAGCGTCTCCTCGAACGCGATACGCCGCCGCGACGCACGCAGGTGCTCGTGACTGTCGGGCAGGTGAATGCCCCACAGCGCCCGTCCCAGAGGGATCAGGCCATGGGCTGCCAACAGGGACTCAGGTAGTGCATCACCCATCCTCCCGGCCCACGCGGTCAGCGCACGGCGCATCGCACTGCGCATCCACCGCTGCGTCAAACCCTCCGACAACGCATAGACGGGCTGAATGCGCGCATTGGTCACGTCGGTCCGTCCGACGATCTCCCACTCGGGCGCCACCATCGTCAGACGCCCCAAATACTCATCGACTTTTCCGCTGACCAGTAGCTGCATCCCCGGTCGCAAGCGACCCTCGAGGAAGCGCTGGTTGAACCAGGTGACCTCCAGTGTACCCGTGGCGTCCGAGAGAATCGCTCGGAAGACGTAGCGATTCCCGTGGGTCGTCCGCCCGCCCGCCTCCCACACCGTCGCCAGCAGGCTCACGCGCTCACCATAGACCAACCGATCAATGGTCTTGAGCTCAGAGTAGTCTTCATAGCGTCGTGGGTAGTGATGGATGAAGTCGCCGATCGTCTCCACCCCCAAGCGCGCCAGCGCCTCGCTGCGCTTCTTGCCGATCCCCGCCATCACCTCGACAGGGGCCTCCAATCCGCGCCCCGCACGACGCTCCGTTCGCGCCGCCGTGGGCGTCGCGCCCTCGGGAGCGGTAGCGACATCGTCGCCTTCATCAGCCTCGACCGCCTCACCCTCATCGGGTACCGGCGCTGCCGCAACCGCCTCCGTGACATCCGCCGGCGTCGACACCGGCTCGACGCGCTCTTCCGTGCTCGGTACGTCGTCCATCGTCGGCCCGCTGCGCAGCATCTCTCTCAACGACTCGAGAAGATCCGGACGCGCGGTCGGATCCAGATCACTATAGGTCTCCAGGCGCTCGGCAACCGCCTGCACCCACGGGTGCGCCTCATCACCAAAAGCGCTAAGTGCTTGACGGCGCCAGGTATCGGCGTAGCGCGCCAGACCACCTGCGACCGCCCGGTCGCGATAGGCGTAGTCGCGCGCCTCAAGGTCAAGCATCTTGCTCAAGATCTCCAAGGGTCTAACCATAGTTTCTCCGGTCATCAACTTTCACACGCGTTAACAATACCCGTCACACCAACGCAAAGCCCGACACCGCACTTGGGGGGAGGTCAGCGCCAGACCCCTTCGTAGACCACCAGGCCCAGCCCTTCCGGGCCGATATGCGAGGCGATGATCGGGTCATAGACGATAGAGGGAATCTCAACAGAGGGCGCGATCTGTGCCAGTCGGTCCAGGAGCTCCTGCGCCTCGTCGTCCGCATCAAAGTGCGACTGGAAGATGACCAGCTTGT
>JAXGUU010000126.1:0-10318 GCA_040774145.1 Anaerolineae bacterium | reverse complement strand
GGACGCGCGCGCGCCGGCGATGTGCGATGCGCGAAGATGGTAGGCCGTCAGCGCCGGCACGCCGTCAGGGCCCCGGTGGGTTGTGGATGTCCAGGCCTCGGTGATGAACGCGGGCCAGGTAGCCGGTGGCTGCAGGGACACCGGGACCAGATAGACAGCATCACCATCCACGGGGAGCACCAGGCTGGCACCACCGGTCAGCCACTTCGCCTCGCGGTAGTGGGTTGCCAGCGCAGCCACCGTCGGATGGCGATAGTGCTCGCTGGCGATATAGATCGTCGGTCCCGCGGGAGCTACGAGTGCATCCACCACCTGAGCCGCTAAGGCCATCGCACCGTCGGTCTCGAGGAAGAGCGCGTCGGACCCGGCCCACGTCGCATAGAGAATGCCGCTCCGCATAGCGCCGACGCCAAAGAGGGCAAGAATCAGCGTTCGCAGCACCCAACCGGCGAGCACCTGCTCCTCCGGCGCCCGCATCGTCCCCTTGAGCACCTTGCCAAGCAAGGACAGTAGAGCCCACGCCCCGCACGCGGGCAGCACCGCCACGAAGGGAAATATCCCCACCATACGCAGGTTACTGGGCGTGATCTCCCCTGTCGCCAACGCGCTGGGCAGCGTCATCACGAAGATGGCCGTCACGATCAGGGCTCGCGCGGCGCCCTCCATCTGGCGCGTGCGACGTGCCCCCACGATCAGGATCAGCCCCAACAGACCCAGCACCGCCGACACGGGATCCATCATCGGCAATCCCGGGTCATTGAAGCGCACGTAGCCGTCACCCCTACCGGGCCAGAACAGGGCGAGCAAACAGTCGGCGACTCCGCGCAGCGCCTCGGCCCACGTCGGCGCGATCACCTGTGAGATCCGCGTGGTGAAGGTCTCCGGATAGCGCAGAAAGAAGCCGACCAGCGGCGCCACGACCACGACCGCAACGGCTAACACGATCGCCAGCCTTCCGAGCAGCCGCAGCCGCGCGCGGGGCCCCGACCGGATCCACAACCAACCCGTTGCCAGGGCCAGCGGAACGGGAAAGAGCCTCGCCGCAAGATAGGTGTAGCCTGTCAGGCCAAGGCAGGCGCCGGCAGCACCGAGCCAACCCATCCTTCCCGAGCGCAGGCCACGCCACAGGGTGGCAACGGTCAGCGCCTGCATCAACGGCTGAGAGATGGCCCGAAAGCCGTAGCGGCTCAGCAGCAGGTGGGGGAAGGCCACCGCCATCCATCCCGCGGTCAAGAGGGCGATACCCCGGGCCCCTTCACGCCGTCCCAATAGCGTCACGGTTGCAGCGTAGGTCGCTGCAACCGTCAGGATCCCCAGCATCGCCGCGCCCAGCCGCAGGCCCCAAGCCGCGCCACCGGTCATCCGAACCCAAGGCGCTGCTGCGTAGAAGAAGAGAACCTCTTTGCCCGTATAGGCGCGGATGAAGAGCGGACGATAACTACCTTCGGCGATCTGACGGGTAAGAATGAGGTTGGCGGCCTCATCGTAATGCAGGCCTACCGGCAGCTCCGGCAGCCGCCCCAGGCGTAGCCAAGCTGCGGCGAGAAGCACAACTACCATCCCCCAACGCCACCAGGGAGTGGGGCTGATGCTGCCGAGTTTGCGGGACGCTGAAGGTTCCACAGGCGCATTATACCCGTAGCACCGCCGTCCACCAACGAATGGCAGCGTGATCCGCATATGGGGCGCTTGCCGACCACGGCCATCCGCGTTGTCTTAGCCCTGTCAGGTGGTATAATCGCCCCCGTGAACCCCTAATCACCACATATCAGGATGGGCTTGTGGTTCGCCAGGCCCCCAAAATCCGGCAAAGGCTTGATCACACACCTATGCGACATAGCAGCCGTCTTGCGCAGTGGCTCAAGGAACTGTGGGCTTACCGTAATCTCGTCTACAACCTGGTCTCCCGTGACCTGAAGGTTCGCTACAAGAACTCGATCCTCGGCGTCGTCTGGTCGTGGCTCAACCCATTGCTGATGATGCTTATCTTCACCTTTGTCTTCGGCGTTCTCTACAAGCGCGAGGATATTCCCAACTATCAGGTGCTCTTCCTGAGCGCGATGTTGCCCTGGAACTTCTTTGTCGGCTCGGTTATGGGCGGCATTCCCAGTGTGGTGGGCAACGCCAATCTGATCAAGAAAGTGTACTTCCCGCGGGAAGTCTTGCCGATCTCGGTCGTGCTATCGAATATGATCAACTTCTTGATCGCCTTACCCGTCTTCTTCATCCTTGCCCTTATCTCGGGCGTCCTGCCCAGCCGACACCTGTTCTTTCTGCCCATCCCCATCCTGATTCAGGTGATCTTTACGATCGGCATTGTGCTCATCCTCTCCACCCTCGAGGTCTTCTACCGAGACACCCATATGTTGATGGATGTCGGTATGCAGGCATGGTTCTTCCTGACCCCGGTCATCTACCCGATGAAGTCGTTACCCACGGAAGTGACGCTGTTGGGCTTGACCTTTAATCCCCAACTCTGGCTCTTCCGGCTCAACCCAATGGCCTCCATCATCAACACGTATCAGGACATCCTCTATTACGGCACACTCACCTCGGTCGACTTCCTGGCGCGGACCGCAGTCACCGCGCTGATTATCCTTGTCTTTGGCTATTGGTTCTTCCGGCACTTCAGTGGCAAATTCGGCGAGATCGTCTAGGATTCTAGCGACGCTAAGTCGTGTGCAGCACTTGGTGGTTCCATCCGGATCGGCGAGTTCACGTTCAGCACGAAGATTCTAGTTTGAGGAGGTCACCATGATGTATGGTATGTCATCCAGTGCATTACAGCGGCTCTACGTATCGGACAGCCTGGCAAGCCAGGACGGCGGTTTCGTTTTCGCCATCAAGAATCTGATCGACTCGGGGACGGTCAGCGGCATCACGAAGTTGATCGTCGACGAGGAAGAGACATCGCTCGACGGAGCCACCGTGGAGTTGAACGGCAAGGTGCGTGCGGTGGGTACCCTCTCATGGTCAGCCCCGCTCTACATTCCTTACGGTGCTGTGCTCAAGGTCTACCTCCCGGTCGAACTGACACCGGGTGAACACACCATCAAGATGACGATCCAAGTGCCGGAATTGGGGCAGCTCACCATTCCCATCACCGACACACTGTGAACGAACCCTTGTAAGTTCACACCCTTGTGGTATAATCCTCGTCGCGAGGTGAGGGGCTGTAGCTCAGCTGGGAGAGCGCTACAATCGCACTGTAGAGGTCAGGGGTTCGAATCCCCTCAGCTCCATTTCAGGGACATCCCCTGATTTGACAAGGTCATAAGGTATACCGTGGGCCTGTAGCGCAGCTGGGAGCGCACCACAATGGCATTGTGGGGGTCGTGGGTTCGAATCCCACCAGGTCCACCAAAAAAGAGGGCGACTTAGCGTCGCCCTCTTTGCATTCCGCTCACAGGGGCAGTCACCTCATACGAGGAAGATGAAGGTGAGGATCACGACCACCAACAACGACGGAAGCAGGTTGACGGTCTTGATCTCCTTGATCTCTAGGAGATTGAATCCGATCCCCAAGATCAACGCGCCGCCTACCGCGGTCAACTGCTGAATCAACACCTCGGGGAAGAGCGTCTGGAACTGCGCCGCCAGCAGCGTCAGGCTGGCCTGCACCAGAAAGAGCGGCAGTGCCGAGAAGAGCACGCCGACTCCGTAGACCGAAGCGAGGACCATCGATGTAAACCCATCGAGGATGGCTTTGCTGAAGATCAGGGTCCGATCGCCGCTCAGGCCTTCGTTCAGCGCCCCGACAAAGGTCATCGATCCCACGCAGAAGATCAGGAAGGCAGTGACCAACCCTTCGGTGAAGCGCTCGTCCTTGGCGTGGATACGCGCCTTCAACCCATCCCCGAGCGCGTCCATGCGCGTGCTGAGCCGGACGATCTCACCGACGATCCCACCCAGAATCAGGCTGAAGATCAGAACCAGGAAGTCGCCCCCGACCTGGAGCGCCATCTGCATGCCGAGGACCATGGTCGCTAGTCCGACAGCTTGGAAGATGATACCCTTGATGCGCACCGGCAGGCGCTGTCGCACCAGCATGCCTATCGTGCTGCCCAAAATCACGGTCGCTGCATTGACAATGGATCCAATCGGCATGCGTGGCTCCTATGAGAGGCAACCTAGCAAGCAAGGCGTAAGAGCGCCGACCAAGGCAGCTCAGTAGCCCAGCTCGCGAAGTCGGGCCGCTTTATCGCGCCAACTCGGCTTGACCTTAACCCACAGATCGAGGTAGACGCGCCCGCCGATGACGCGTTCCAGCTCGGCACGTGCCTCAGTGCCTATCTGCTTGAGCCGCTGCCCGCCTTTGCCGATGATGATCGGCTTCTGCGACTCACGCTCCACCCAAATCCGCGCGCTGACGTAGAAGATACCGTCCTCGCGCTCATGATAGTCCTCGATCAACACGGCGGCTGCGTGAGGCACCTCCTGCTGTGTATGGCGCAGCAGGGCCTCGCGGATGAGCTCTGAGGCAATCTGATGCTCTGTCTGATCGGTGATCTGGTCACCCGGATAGTAGCGCGGCCCCTCCGGCAACCGTGCGAGAATGCGCTCACGCAGCAGGTCGAGATGGGTGCCCCTTAGCGCACTGACCATGATCGCGTCACCGTGGTTCGGCAGCAGCGCCCGATAGGCCTCAACCCGCGTCTCAGTCTGCTCCATGGTCAGCTGATCGGTCTTGTTCAGCACGAGGAAAACGGGGCGCTTGCCGGCCCTCTCCTGCAGCAGCGTCGCGATCAGCTCATCCTCCTCACGCGGCTGAGCAGAGACGTCGACGACGAAGAGGATGAGGTCGGCATCCGGAATCGCCGCGACTGCGACGTCGACCATCCGTTGGTTCAGTTGAAAGGGCGGACTCTTGTGAATCCCAGGGGTATCGACGAAGACAACCTGGTGAGTCGGCTCGGTCAGAATGCCGGCGATACGTCTACGCGTTGTCTGAGGCTTGGGCGAGACAATCGCGATCTTCTCCCCCACCAGAGCATTGACGAGGGTCGACTTGCCCACGTTGGGCCGACCGATCAACGCGACAAAACCGGAGCGGTGCCCTTCGGGCAATGTGTCCGCGTGGAGGTCGTCGACGCCGCCCTCCGTGCCCTCACGGGTCGCAGCGCTCCCCGTCTCCGCCAGGAATTGCTCAATGAGCGCCTCGGACTCAGCACGCGCTTCTTCATCGGTCAGTGCCTCAACATCGATACCGTCCGGACCCTTCGATCGCTTACTCATGCCCACCCTCTTTCACCAGATAGATCGCCGGCCAACTCACCATCGTCGTCACGCCCTTCACCAGCACATTGGCCCAGAAGATCGACCAGACCACGCCGACCGGGAGAACGCTACCGAAGGCCAGCCAGACGAAGATCAAGCTGTCCACCGGCACGCTGACCATGTTCGTGACGAGCACGCGCATGAACTGATAGCGCCGGGTCACCCGGGTGACCCACAGATGGTAGATCTCCGTGTCGAGCAACTCGCTGACCACCTCGGCCAGGATACTGGCGACCACGATGCGCCAGACCGGGGCCAGAACGCCGGCAAAGGCCTCCTGCAATCCCCAGGTCGGGTCGGCCGGCAGCCACGCCACCAGCGCGAAGAAGCCCGCCATCACGAGATTGATCACGGCAGCAGCAACCACGACGGTACGAGCTGCCTCGCGGCCCAGCGCCTTATGGACCATATCGCGCAGCGTGAAGGTGAAGGGGTAGACCAGCGTCCCCCCATCGATACTCATGCCCGCGACCAGTGCGATCTTGAGGCTACCGATATCCGCCATCATCTGTGCCGCGATGTAGGCAGCGACGACCACAATACCGGTACGCGTCAGCGAGGCCGAGACTTCGCGAGAGCGCTCCACTGCGATAGCACCTTCTCCCTCAATAAGTGACGACAGACGCCCACCCACACCGGGCGTCCCGCGAACGCGTCAACTTGGGCGTCGGCGCAAGTATACCACAGATGCCTGGTGCCCTACTGCCCGGCCTTGCCCGTGATCTCCTCAATCGTCAGCTTCAACACGGTGACGTGGTTCAGGCGGTCGGGATCGGCGAGCAAACGACGCCGTGTCGCTGCGGGGTCATCCTCCAGACGGTCGATCATCAGCCCGAGCCCGACTTCCTTCTCAGCGGCGGTCTGCAGCAGCTTGATCCGGCCCCAGAAGACCACTGAACGATAGGCATGGGTACACCGACCCTGGCAGTATCCCTCATCCACAATCACCGTCCCGCAGACCCGGGGGTTCTCGCGGATGAAAGCGAGCTTCAATCCCTCAACAGCGGAATGAACATAGAGAGCGCGTTCCACGGGATCGTAGCCGTAGTTCAACGTCACCAGATAGGGCTCGTTGCCCCGCGCAAAGGCCAACGTCGCATACGTGCCGCCGAGCAGAATGGCCTCCAGTGCTTGAGGATCCGTGATCTCGAGTTCAGCTTTGTGCATATGATGACGGGTCATCTTGAACCAACCTTAGTGATATAGGTAGCCGACAGTTACTCTGCAGTATACTCCGGGACCCGTCAATCCCCAGTTGACGCAGACGGCTATCCCAGCTACTATGAGCGCGGTGACACCACAACGTGAGAGGAGCGCCTATGCGTCAGGATTTCCCCATCCTGGAGTTCGATCCAACGGAGAGGGCCGTCATTGAACCCGGCGATCACATCCAGCCGGAGGATATGGCCCCCAACTGCGTCGCCTGCTTCTTCCAAGAAGTGCTCAACCGACTCGTTGCAGAGGGGCGGCTGCGCAAGGTCTGTAGCTCCAAGTCCGAGATCGGGGAACACCCCTTCTACGATCTGAACGTCGACGGCAGGCGCCTCACGGTCTTTCATCCGGGCGTGGGGGCTCCCCTTGCCGCGGGCCTGCTGGAAGAGGCCATCGCGAAGGGTGGGCGCACTTTTATCGCCTGTGGCAGCGCGGGCGTGCTGAACCGCGAGATGGCGGTCGGCCACGTCGTCGTGCCGACCTCGGCAATCCGCGATGAGGGGACCTCCTACCACTATGCCGCACCCGCCCGAGAGGCTGCACCCTCAGAGGTGGCAGTTCGGGCGATCGAGCGCGTCCTGCACCGCAACGAGGTACCTCACGTGCTCGGCAAGACCTGGACGACCGACGCCTTCTATCGCGAGACGCCGGCCAAGGTGGCCCTACGGAGGGAAGAAGGATGCCTCACCGTCGAGATGGAGGCCGCCACCTTCTTTACCGTGGCCCGCTTTCGTGGTGTCACCTTCGGCCAACTTCTCTACGGCGGCGACGACGTGAGTGGTGAGACATGGGACTCCCGCCGCTGGAATGAGCGCACGTCCGTGCGCGAGAAGCTGTTCTGGCTGGCGGCTGAGGCTTGCCTGGAGCTCTGAGAACGGAGGCGACGATGAACATCTGCGTCTACTGCGCGTCCAGCGAATCGGTCGCACCGGCCTTCTTCGCCGCTGCGGAGATGCTGGGCCGGCACATCGCGCGACGTGGCGACACGCTGGTCTACGGCGGGGCGGATATCGGCCTGATGGGCGCACTGGCGCGCACGGTCAAGTCCGGCGGTGGACGCGTGATCGGCGTGATGCCCGAGCTGATGAAGGCCGAGCCCATCAACTTCGCCGATGCCGACGAGTTCATCATCACACGCGATATGCGGGAGCGGAAGGCACGGATGGCGGAGCTGGCCGACGCCTTTCTCGTCCTCCCCGGCGGCTTCGGCACCCTTGAGGAGCTCGCCGAGATCCTCGTCCTCCGGCAGCTTCGCGAACACAGCAAGCCGATCATCGTCCTCAACGTGCAGGGATTCTATGAACCGCTGATCGCGCTCTTCGAACACTATTATCGCCAAGGATTCGCGAAGCCCTGGCGCTCACTCTACTATGTGGCCGACGACATCGAAGGGGCGCTTGCATATCTCGATCAATACGAGCCGGTGATGGCGCCCGACAAATGGCTTGGCCTGGAGGGAAACGATGACTGATAGGCAGAACGATGCCCTGGACGTGCGCGAGCAATATCGAGATGACCGGAACCTCAACGCGCGCATCGCGCTCCACGCGCGATTCAGCACCAATCCCTACGGTTGGAGCCGCTGGGTCTTCGATCACCTCGTCGATCTGCCCGAGCACGCTCGCATCCTTGAATTGGGCTGTGGTCCGGCCGATCTGTGGTCCGCCAATCGTGCCCGCATCCCCTCAGGATGGGAGCTCACCCTGACCGATTTCTCGAGTGGCATGGTGGAGGCGGCTCACGCGAAGCTGGAGGAGCCCGATCGACCGATCACGACCAAAGTGGTCGACGCACAGGCGATTCCCTTCGAAGCCGGGACGTTCGATGCCGTCATAGCCAACCATATGCTCTATCATGTGCCCGACCGCCGGCGAGCCCTGAGCGAGATCCGCCGCGTGCTGCAGACCGGTGGCACACTCTACGCAACCACGGTGGGAGACCAGCATATGACCCAGCTCTGGTCGCTTGTCGAGCCCTTCGTGCCCGACGTCCACGCGCGCACAGGCAGAGTTTCCCGTGGCTTCACACTGGAGAACGGAGGCGACCAGCTCGCTGAGGTCTTCGAGCATATTGTACGCTACGACTATGAGGATGCCCTGGAAGTCACCGAAGTCCAGCCCGTCATCGCCTATTTGCGCTCCTCATCTACGCTCGTGGATTGCGCGCTGGACACGTCCCAGTGGGCGACGATACGCCGCACGGTCGCCGCCCACATCGAGATCAAGGGCGCCTTCCACATTCACAAGGCCTCCGGCATCTTCATCGCTCACGGCTGAAGGAGATCGGCACCATGAGCCACCTTATAGACCCAGACCTCCCCCTCGTTGATCTCCATCGGCACCTTGAGGGTGCCATGCGACTCGACACGATCCGGGACCTCGCTCGACAGCACGGCGTCCCACTCCCCGGCGATGACCCGGAGGTGCTGCGCGGTTGGTTCCGGGCGACGGCACCTCAGCCGGGTCTGATGGCCTTCATCGAGAAGCTCGACCGCAGCGTGGGCGTGCTTGCCGACCTCGAGGCCTGCCGCAGGATCGCCTATGAATGCGTCGAGGATGCCGCGGGAGAGGGGATTGACTACGTCGAGGTACGCTTCAGCCCGCGCTACATGGCCACGCCCCACCAGCTCGCCTCTGAGGGCGTGGTCGAAGCCGTCATCGACGGCGCGGAGGCGGCCTCACGTGATCACGGGATCGAGGTCAACCTGATCGGCATCCTCAGTCGGACCTACGGCCTGGAGGCATGTTGGGAGGAGTTCCACGCACTGCAAGCCCATCACGAACACATCGCTGCGATGGATATCGCCGGCGACGAGACAGCCTGGCCCGCGGAGCTTTTCATCGACCACTTTCGTCGCGGGCGGGATCTGGGCTGGCAGATCACGGCCCACGCCGGCGAGGCCGCCGGCCCTGAGAGCATCTGGACCGCGCTGCGGGAGCTCGGGGCCACCCGCATCGGCCACGGCCTGCGCGCCATTGAGGATCCTGCCCTGATGGACTACCCGGCGGAAGAACAGATCGGCCTGGAGGTCAGCCTCACGAGCAACGTCCAGATCAGCGCCGTGCCGAGCTATGCCGATCACCCGGTCAAGACTTACGTCGAGCGCGGCATGCTCGTCACGCTCAGCACCGATGACCCGGCGGTAAGTGGGATCACGCTGGCCCATGAATACGATGTCGCCGGCACGGCAGCCGGCCTCTCCCGCGATCAACTCCGGCAGATCCAACGCAACGGCCTGACCGTCGCGTTTCTCCGGGAGAGCGCTAAGTCAGCACTGCAACAAGGTCGTGAGTCCGGCTGATATCCCTCCCACCCAGGGGTTGGATCTCAGCGGCTTGTTCTACCGGGAGGCGGTCAGGCCCATCCTGGCGAAGCGATTCCCCTTCTCGATCGCCTTAAGCCGCCGCCTCACGTCCCAAGCGGAAGGCGACCTTGTTCACGTCAGCGTAGCTTTGCGGCACGCGGCGTAGGATGGCCATCTCCCATACCTCAGGGTCCGTCTCCAGGAGCGTTGAGAGTGCCGCTAACATAATCGTGTTGACGGTTCGCGTGTTTCCGGCCTCTTCGGCAAGTGGCAGCGCATCCACGACCACCACTTTACCGGCGCGGCGCCGCAGCGCGTCGACGATCGCGGCCTCGTCGGGGTAGACCATATCCTCGATGCTGACGCCCATCGGGATGATGCGCTGGCGGTTGACCACGACCATGCCTTCAGGTCGCAGCCAGTCAATCCAACGCAGGGCCTCGAGTAGCTCGAAAGCCATCAGTAGATCGACGGTGCCGCGCTCACAGGTAGGCGAGCCCACGGCAGGCGCCCAGCGCACGTGGC
>JAXGUU010000125.1:0-10329 GCA_040774145.1 Anaerolineae bacterium | reverse complement strand
TGAAGAGGTGATGCAGCTCGGCAACGGGACCGTGCTGAGGACGCTCGGCGGGCCGGAGCAGGTGCTAGCCCGGATGGAGGAGCAGGGGGCGTGGCTGCACGTCCAGGCGCCCACCGGGCAGGTGGGATATTGCGCCACGCGCTTTCTGAGCCTGGTTCCGTTCGATCCCCATCCCGAGATCCCTCAACCGCCGGCGGGCACGCCGACGCGTCAGGTGGTCGTCGACAGCCCCGAGGTTGGGCTGCGGCTGCGCGCCGGTCCCGGCACGCAGCACGCCAGGGTATGGTGGCTGCCCCATCGCACCGTTCTGACCTCGCTGGAGAGCGCTGTGGTGACGGGCGAGAAGGTGGGGCGAGATGACGCGTGGATCCACGTGCGGACGCCGTCCCGCCACGAGGGCTACGTCTCTGCCGCGTATGTGCGCTATCCCGAGGGACCGGACACGCGTGAGCGGATGGATCCCGGCGCGGTGCGCACCGGCGTCTCAGCTCACATCTTCGGCATTCACGCCGTGGCCGTAGCCGACGATCAGATCATGCGCGATCGCATCCGCGGGCTCTATCACGAGTCGGGCAAGGCGGGGTGGATTCTCTTCACGGAGATCTGCGGTCGCCACGCGCACGCGATCAACTTCATCCCCGAGATCCGGCGCCGCCTGTGGGATTGGGCCGAGCGTGGATATGGCGTGATCGTGCGCCTCAACCACGGCTATGAGCCCGGCGGGACGTTGCCCGCATCGCGCCACTACGATGACTTCGCCGCGGCAGCGGCGCGCTGGGTGGAGATCTACCTGCAGGATGAGGGACGGGCGCCCTCGGACTATGCCTGGACGCTCCAGATCGGCAACGAGCAGAACAACCCCCGCGAGCACCCGGGCGGATTCGAGCATCCGACCGAGCACATCACGGCGGAGCGTTACGCGGACGCCTTCAACCGCACCTATGCCCGTATCAAGGCGGTGCTGCCCAACGCCATCGTCTGCCCGGGGGCGGTCGACCCCTACAACTATATGCCGATGAAACGGCTGGGTAACGCGCGCTGGCGCCCGCTCGACTACTTTACGACGATGATGGAGCGGATCCACGTACTGGACGGTGTGATCCTCCATGCCTATACCCATGGGCCTGATCCGGTCACGATCACGCACCTCAAGCGCTTCGGCGACGGGACGGGGCCGCTCTGGGATCACTATTACGACTTCCAGACCTACCGTGTCTTTATGGAGCGCATCCCGGCCAAGTGGCGCAGCCTTCCGGTCTACATCACCGAGATGGACCATATTCATCTGCCGGCAGGCGAACACCACCAGGGCTGGATCAACCAGAACATCGGCTGGGTGCGCGCTGCCTATGCTGAGATCGATCGCTGGAATCAGCACCCCTATGCTCAACAGATTCGGTGCGGGTTGCTCTATCGCTGGACGGGTGACGCCTGGGCGATTGACAACAAGCCCGAGATTCTGACCGAATTCAAACAGGCGCTGGAATACGATTACCGCTGGCGCGGAGGAGAGATCACGTTTGGAGAGAACACGCTTGATGACTGACGAACAGCTACTTCGGATCATCCGTGACGCTGCCCGAACGGGCGCAGAGGTGCTGGACCTGAGCTACAATGAGCTCTCGAGCCTGCCTCCCGAGATTGGTTACCTCGACCGGTTGGTGTCGCTGGATCTCTGCGGCAATGACCTCGTGGCCTTGCCGCCGCAGATCGGTCGGCTGCAGCAGCTCACGCAGTTGGACCTGCGGCACAATGAGCTGGTCACGCTCCCCCCCGAGATCGGATTGCTCAAGCAGCTGGCGGCGCTGGACCTGCGAGATAACCGGATCTCGGCGTTGCCGCCGGAGATGCAGATGCTGACGGGGCTCGCGGCGCTCGATCTCTGTCAGAACCGCCTGGAGATCTTCCCTCAGGTGATCCTCAAGCTTCCGGCGCTGGAGGAGCTGCAGCTCTATGACAACCCGCTGATCGGCCTGCCCCTCGAGATCGCGCGATTAGCGCGCTTGAGCTTCCTCAACCTGGGCCGCAATGAGATGGTGGAGATACCGCCCGGCGTGTGGCGCCTGAGTGGGCTCGAGCGCCTGGTGATCGACGACACCCACGTGACCTCGATTCCACCCGACATCAAGTACCTGCGCCAGCTGGAGTACCTTGAGCTGCGCGGCAACCGGCTGAGCGGTCTGCCGCCGGAGGTCGGCCAGCTCGATCGGTTGATGGCCCTTATCCTGCACCACAACGCGATCACATCGCTGCCTGCCGAGATTGGGGCGCTACGGCGCCTGCGCCAACTGGACGTGCGTCACAATCAGCTGGTCTCGCTGCCGGTGGAGATCGGCCACCTGACCAACCTGGATCGTCTCGACTTGAACGAGAACCCGCTCGCCGTGCCGCCGGAGATCCTGGCGAAGACTGATGAGCCTGCGACCATCGTCACCTATTACCTGCAGCACCTCGGTGGCAAGAAGCGCCCGCTGAACGAGGCCAAGATGGTGCTGGTGGGCCAGGGGAGTGTCGGCAAGACGTCGCTGGTGAAGCGGCTGACCGCCGATGCGTACGACCCCTGGGAGGCCAAGACCGAGGGGATCGCGATTCAGTCGTGGCAGGTGCAGGTCAACGACACGCCGGTGCAGCTCAATGTCTGGGACTTCGGCGGGCAGGAGATCATGCATGCGACCCACCAGTTCTTCCTCACGAAGCGCACGCTGTATCTCCTCGTGCTGGACGGACGGCTCACGGAGGATGAGAACCGGCTGGAGTATTGGCTCAAGATCATCCAGAGCTTCGGAGGCGACTCCCCGGTGGTCGTCGTGGTCAACAAGACCGACCTGCACACGATGGACCTTGACGCACGAGGGCTTCAGGCGAAGTATCCCCAGATCCGCGCCATCGTGGTGACCTCGTGTGTCACCGGGTTGGGCATCGACAAGCTAAAGGCCCGGATTGTGCGTGAGGTGACGCGCATGCCGCATCTCCGCGACGCTTTGCTCGAGTCGTGGTTTGAGGTCAAGCGTCAGATCGAGGCCCTGGACAAGGACTTCATCCCCTATGAGGCCTATCTCGACATCTGCCAGGCCCACGGCGTCACCGATGAGCGTAGCCAGCGCACCCTCATCGGCTTCTTGCACGACCTGGGCATCGTGCTCAACTTCCAGGACGATCCACGCCTGGAGGACACCAACATCCTCAATCCCCAGTGGGTCGCCAACGGTGTCTACCGGATCCTCAACGACCCGGCGTTGCGGCGCAAGAACGGATGTCTGGCACGTTCTGATCTGGTGCACATCCTCGACCGGCGGACCTATCCGCGACACCGTCACCAGTTCATCCTGGACATGATGCGCAAGTTCGAGCTCTGTTTTCCCTTTGAGGGCTATGGCGATGACCGCTTCCTGGTGCCTGACCTATTGAGCAAGGAGGCACCCGCTCCCGCATCGGCGGACGCGCGTCGGGGATGGCAGGATGGCCTGGCCTTCCAGTACCACTATAACGTGCTGCCCAGCAGCGTCATCTCGCGCTTTATCGTGCGTATGCACCCTTATCTGGTGGATAGTCTCTACTGGCGCAATGGGGTCGTGGTGGCGGACCAGGCGCCGGCAGACTGGCGAGCGCCCGCTGGTGGGCAGCCGGCCGGAGGTGAGGTGGGGGACGGTCAGGGCAACGTGGCGCTTGTGACGGCGGATCGTGAAGAGCGCTGTGTCTACATCTGGGTGCGCGGGCCTGAGCGCACACGGCGGGCGCTGCTGAGCATCATCCGCTTCCATTTCGACGCCATCCACAGCACCATTGCCGGGATCCGGGTGGAGGAGAAGGTCCCCCTGCCGGACCATCCGGAGATCGTCGTCGACTACCACTATCTGCTGGATCTGGAGGCGATGGGGGAGAAGAGCTTCGTGCCGCCCGGCCTACGGCAGCGCGTCGATGTTCGATCGCTGCTGGAGGGCGTGGACCTGACGCGGCCCCAGCGCGAGGCGGTGCGATTGCGCCAGATGTTGGTAGAGCGCTTCAGCGAGGACGAGCTCCGGACGCTGTGTCACGATCTTGGGGTTGACTTCGAGGTGCTCGGCGGGCATGGCAAGGCGGGGAGGGCACGCGAATTGGTGGCCTATCTGGAGCGCCGCGAGCGTCTCGATGACCTGGTGCGGGCCGGGCGCCTCCATCGCCCGGACGTGGCTTGGTAGCGGTTGCCCTGGTGTTCTTCGGCGATTGACTTAGGCGACGCTTACGGTATAATACGTGGGTCGTTTTGTGCGACTGTGATGTAGGTTATCACGATTAGGTGGTTGCGGAGGACTATGCGCCGGTGTACGCCGAGCGCCAGCATCGTGTCGGCGCCAGCGGACGACCGCGCGTTTTTTGTGTCACCGGGCTCCGCGGCTCGATCGTGATCTGAAAGAATGTAGAAGGGATCAAGGGAGGTCTCATGCCTAAGCGAACATATCAACCCAAGAAGCGTAAGCGCATGCGCACCCACGGCTTCCGAGCGCGGATGGAGACGAAGGGTGGTCGCAACGTCCTCAAGCGGCGGCGGCAGAAGGGTCGCCACAGCCTGATCGCTGTGAAGCTTGGCGGCGCGAAGCGCATCAACTGGAAGGAATCCGGACAGCGCCCCCGTCGCAGTAAGTAGCACGGGGTGGGAGGTCGTTGTCGCAGCGGTTGCCCCGATCTGGGGTGCACAGAACCTCGGATTGCTGAGGGCGGGCAGCCTTGACCTGATGGATGCCGGCAGAGCCAAGGCAGGTTGGACTAAGCAGATGCGCCTTCGTCGTCCGGAAGACTTTCGTCGAGTTCGGTCTGAAGGGCAGTCGTGGGCGCATCCTCTGTTTATCCTATGGGGTGCCCCCAACGCGTTGGATGTCACACGCATCGGTCTGACGGCTAGTCGTCGGGTGGGAAACGCCGTGGCCCGCAATCGCGCACGGCGTCTGTTGCGTGAGGCGGTGCGTCGGAGCTACGCGCATATGGCGACGGGCTACGACATCGTCCTCGTTGCGAGGTCGGGGTTGCTCGCAGAGCGCTCTCAACAGGTCGAGGCGGCGCTGCGCATGGTGTTAGAGCGGGCGAATCTGGCGTCGTCTGCGCATCCGGTGGACGAGCCCGGAGTGACGCTGTGAAGGGCCTCGTCCTGCGTCTGCTATCCGCCTACAAACGCTTCATTTCGCCGCTCTTCCCGCCTTCCTGCCGTTTCACGCCGACCTGCTCGGAGTACGCCTATGTGGCGGTGGAGCGCTTCGGTGTTGTGCGTGGAGGTTGGATGGGGCTGAAACGTCTGTCGCGTTGTCATCCCTTTCATCCCGGCGGCTATGATCCCGTTCCGGGGTTGACGCCGGCGGGCGGAGTCGGACAGGCGGAGGACGACCGGACGGACGGGCCGGAGGCAGATCAGCTTCAAGCTGTGATCGACGGGGCCGGCGGAAACGCGCCGAGCTTATGAGTAGCACGCGACACTTCGCATTGATGTTAGGGTAGGAGGACGTATGATGGGTGGGTGGCATCGGAAGGATCATGCCCCGGTCGCACGGAGAGCTGGGGGTCGCCGTGCAGGGCTGTGGGCCCTGCTGGCTCTCCTGTTGGCCGGTGTGATGACGGGATGTGCCGGTGGGCTGCGTCACGAGAGCTGGCCGGGCCTGGTGGTCGCCGACGACACGCTGTACGTGTCGAATCTGGCGCAGGTTGAGGCGTTGAATGCCCAGACCGGTAAGCTCTACTGGAGCTTTCCCGCGACGCCGGACAAGGATGTGGGGCCGTTTTACTCCACGCCGGTGCTGGCCGAGGGCGTGGGCGAGCACGGCGTGCTGCTGGTCGCCGGGTTTTCGGACCGCTCGGTCTATGCGTTGGCCCTGGGAGCGTCACCTGCCGAGCGCCCTGATGAGCTGTGGCGTTTCAGCGAGGCTCGCGGGCAGTTCGTAGGCACCGGAACCGTCGCCGATGGGTTGTTCCTGATCGGCAATGGCGATGGACGCGTCTATGCTCTGCGCCTGGAGGACGGCACGAAGGTCTGGGAGTTTGCGACGCGGGATCGTGTGTGGGCGACGCCCCTGGTCGTTGGCGACACGGTCTACATCGCTTCGATGGACCACCATCTCTACGCAGTCGACCTGGCGACGGGCACCGAGGCTTGGCGCTTTGAGACCGAGGGAGCGATTACGGCCACGCCGCTCATGATCGACAATGATCTGTGGTTTGGCGATTTCGCATCGATCTTCTACCGGCTCGACCTGGCCACGCGCGAGGCCTCCTGGACGTTTGAGACCGCGGATTGGGTATGGACCACGGCGGTGCACGATGGTGATATGCTCTATGTCGCCGACGTCGGCGGCAACGTCTACGCCCTGGATCCGGCATCGCTGAGTGTGAGATGGACGGCATTGATCGATGATGCCGTACGTGGGCGGCCCGCCTTGAGTGAGGACGGCAGCCTGCTCTTCGTCGCCGGCTTTGAGAAGGGACAGGTGCACGCGATCGAAACCTCCACAGGCGAGGTGCGACAGAGCTGGGGTGTACAGCTGCAGAACCCGGGCCGCCTGCCCGGCGATCTGGTCACGGATGGTGAGCAGCTCTACACGATGCCGATTCTGGTGGATGAGCGTGTCCAGGCTTTTAGCCTCGCCTCCGGGGAGCTGCTCTGGACGGCTCCGGGTACGGCAGAGTAAGAGGCCTTCAGGCTGACTCGCCGTCGGCCGGTTGGTTAACGAGGAGAGTGATCTGTGTTTGATGCCATATTGGTTCGACCCATCATCAACATGATGTTGTTGGCCTACAAGTTCCTGGGGCAGGAGACGGTGGTGGCCGTGGCGGTGGTCACCCTCTTGCTGCGTCTGGCGCTGACGCCGTTGCAGCTCAAGCAACAGCAGAGCACCAAACGTCAGGCGGAGTTCAAGCCGAAGCTCGATGAGCTTCAAAAGAAGTACAAGGATGATCGCGAGAAGCTGGCTCAGGAGCAGATGCGGCTGTACAAGGAGGCGGGCATCAACCCGCTGGGGGGCTGTCTGCCGGCCCTGATCCAGTTGCCGCTGATGATCGGCCTCTACCAGGGGATCATCCGTGTGCTCGCCGCTACCCCCCTGCAGCTTCTGGCCCTGCCGCAGAACATCTACCGCTGGATCCCCAGCTTGAGCACGCTCGTTCCGCTGAAGAGCCAGTTCCTCTGGTTGGACCTGGCGATTCCCGATCCGCTCTTTATCATGCCGATCCTCGTCGTCGCAACCTCGTGGTACTATCAGAAGCTGTTGACTCCTCCCGCGACGGACGCGCAGGCTGAGGCGATGAACAAGCAGATGATGCTGATGATGCCCCTCATGAACGGCTTCTTCGCGGCGACCTTTGCTTCGGGTCTGGCCGTCTACTTCCTGATCACTAACCTGGTCGGCATCCTGCAGTACTTCCTCTTCCGGCGTTCCTTCGCCAGTGGGACGGCGGCTGCCGATGAGGCGGCCAAGTCGGGAGCCACCCGAAAGTCGGTGAAGCGAGCGACGTCCAAGAGCTAGGCAGGGTGGACGCCGGCTGTTGCGTGAGTGCTACCTAGAGCGTAGGCCTTACCTAGTGGGCTGACGGAGTCGGCCCGAGTAGGAGGATGGATAGATGGGTGTGGATGAGTCGATTGAGGTGGCAGCTCCCTCGGTAGAGGAGGCGATCATCGTCGGATTGACCCGGTTGATGGTCACCCGTGATGAGGTGGAGATCGAGGTGTTGGACGAGGGCAGCAAGGGCTTCCTCGGCATTGGCGCGCGCGAGGCACGTGTGCGTCTGACGCGAGGTCGCCCACAGCCTGCCAAGGTGACGACACCGACGCCGGTGCCGTCGGTCGAGAAGCCGGCGGCTGAGATGGCGACCGACGACGCGCCGGCACAGAGCGAGGCCGTGGCCGAGCCCGTTGACGTGGCGCCGAGCGCCGTTGTACCGGACCTGGCTGCGCCTGAACCGGCTCGCGTCACAGCCGAACCCGAGCCGGAGAGGGTGGTCGTCGAGCCCGTTGCCGTGACCCCCTCGGCTGAGGATGGGCTGGACCGCGAGAAGTTGGCTGAGATCGCTCGGGAGATCATGGCGCAGATGGTGCCCGGACTCGACATCATAACCACGATCGAATGGGTCGACGAGGATCGCCCCACGCTGTGGGTCTCGGTGAGCGGCAAGGACGCTGATGCACTGGTCGGTCCGCGGGCGCGCAATCTGCACGCCGTTCAGTATCTCTTCCGCGCCCTGATCTACCGGCAGCTGGACGGTGACTACAACGTGGTCGTGGATGCCGACGGCTATCGCAAGCGGCGTCGCCGTAGCCTGGAGTCAATGGCACAGTCAAAGGCGAATCAGGCTGTTGAACAGGGCCAGACGGTGCGGCTGCGCGCTATGCCGCCGCACGAACGACGGATCGTCCACATGACGCTGCGCGAGGACGAGCGCGTCTCGACCTCGAGTGTGGGCAAGGGGCGCGACCGCGCCGTGACCATCGTCCCGAAAAAGCAGTGACGTGCCGGCGCCTGTCGAGTATCTGACCATTGGGCATGTGACGCACGACGTGCTCCCCGATCGCTCGCACGTGATCGGGGGCACGGTTTCCTACGCGGCCCTCACCGCCGCAGCGTTGCAGTGCTCGGTGGGGATGCTGACGAGTGCAGGGGACGACTTCGACTTTGGCGTGTTCCGGCAGAAGGTCTCGGTGACCTGCGAGCCGGCCCCGGTGACAACGACCTTCACGAACACCTACGTCAACGGGCATCGCCATCAGCGCGTTCACGGCCTGGCCCGGCCCCTGGTTCAGGGGTCGATCCCCGAGGGCTGGCGGGCGCCTAAGGTCGCTCACATCGGCCCGGTGATCGGTGAGTGCGACCCGGCCCTGGTCGGGTCGTTTGATGAAAGTACGTTCATTGGCATCACGCCGCAGGGGTGGATGCGCTCGCAGAACGGCGACGGGCAGGTCCACCCGCATCCGTGGCGCGCTACGCCTGAGCTTCTGCAGCGCGCATCGGCGGTCGTGTTCAGCCTCGACGACATCCAGGAGGATTGGTCGGTGGCACGGGAACTGGCTGCGCTGACGAGGCTTCTGGTGGTGACGATGGGGCCGCGCGGCGGTGTCGTCTTTGTCGGCGGCGACGTGACGCCTTTTCGGGCGCTTCGGGTCGCCGAGGTGGATCCGACCGGTGCCGGGGATATCTTCGCCACCGCGTTCTTCGCCAGTGTCGCCTCGGGGATCGCGCCGATGCGGGCTGCCGGCTTCTCCGCGTGCCTGGCCTCGCGGTCCGTGGCCCGTCCGGGTCCGTCTGCCGTGCCCGGGCCTGAGGATGTCGCGCTGTGTGGTGAGCTATCCGGCGTTGCGAGTGTTCGATGAGTATCTGCTACGTGTTCGCCAACCAGAAGGGCGGGGTCGGCAAGACGACGACCGTGGTGAACGTCGCCGCCGCCATGGCCGGTTGGGGACTGAAGGTGCTCGTGGTGGATATTGATCCTCAGTGTAACGCGACGACGAGCCTCGGCCTGGACAGCCGCTCACTTGAGATCTCCGTCTACGATGTCCTGATCGGCACGGCGACCGTCGAGGCCGCACGGCGGGACACCTCGTGGGAGGGGCTGCAGCTGGTCCCCAGCACGCCGGGTCTGGCCGGGGCCGCGGTCGAACTGAACGCCGAGCCCGCTCACCAGCGGATCGGGCACCTTGCCGTGGCGCTGGCGTCGCTTGATGGCTATGACTACGTGCTGATTGACTCCCCGCCAAGCCTCGGCGTGCTGACCGTGAATGCCCTTGTGGCGGCGCGGGGCGTGATCGTGCCGGTGCAGTGTGAGTATCTGGCGCTCGAAGGGTTGACGCAGCTGACCCACACCCTGTCTCTTGTGCAGCGGGGGATCCATCAGGAGCTTGCTCTCAGGGGCGTGGTGCTGACGATGTACGATCGACGCACGACGCTTTCTAACCAGGTCGTCGATGAGGTGCGCCGCTACTTTCCGAACCGCGTCTTCGACACGGTCATCCCGCGCAGTGTGCGCCTCAGCGAGGCGCCCAGCTATGGTGAGCCGGGTGTGTTCTACGCACCCAGGTCCTCAGGCGCGATCGCCTACTTGGCGTTGGCCCATGAGCTGCTGACCGGCGATGGCCACGCCGTCGACTGGGAGCCGGACGCGCCGCTTGTGTAGCGTCGGCGGCGACACGCGCTCGCGCTGCCGATCAGGGGATCGCGGGCGTGTGGACCGGGTAACGCTGTCGTAGCAGGTTGAGGGCCCACGCTGCGGTCCGGCCCACGGCAGGATCCTCGTGGCCCAGCAGTGACTCCAGTGTCGGGATATCCCCCTCACGTCCGATGTGAGCGAGCGTCAGCGCACTGAGGATCTTGGCGTCCACGT
>JAXGUU010000124.1:0-10352 GCA_040774145.1 Anaerolineae bacterium | reverse complement strand
TGACTACGGTGGCGACGATGAACACGGCCCCGATCGCTGCGGTCTCAATACCCTTCCGGGCATTATGTGCTTTCTGACTCAGAACACCACAGGAGGTGAGTGATGAACGAGAAGTGGTCTCAATACCCTTCCGGGCATTATGTGCTTTCTGACGAAGACCCACTAGCACGCGGGACGCAGAACCGAAACCTGTCTCAATACCCTTCCGGGCATTATGTGCTTTCTGACACTGAAGTATCGGAGATGTTCAATATCCCTGCGGGGACGGGTCTCAATACCCTTCCGGGCATTATGTGCTTTCTGACGCACCAAGAAAGTGGATAAGTATGCCCGCAACATGCTCTGTCTCAATACCCTTCCGGGCATTATGTGCTTTCTGACGTAAGCCACAACGCCGCGACTTACGTCGTGGTGGAGACTGTGTCTCAATACCCTTCCGGGCATTATGTGCTTTCTGACGCGGTATTCCGTACCAATATCGGGTACCGGGGTGGCAATGTCTCAATACCCTTCCGGGCATTATGTGCTTTCTGACTGAGTTTTACGTCGTCGATGAAGAGGGAGAGTGCGCTCTGTCTCAATACCCTTCCGGGCATTATGTGCTTTCTGACCCGGCAAAGAAGACCACAAGCGCGAAGCAATGTTGAACGTCTCAATACCCTTCCGGGCATTATGTGCTTTCTGACTGATCAGAATCCATTGCATGCGCTCGCCATTCTCACCGGGTCTCAATACCCTTCCGGGCATTATGTGCTTTCTGACTCTGCACTGGGAGGTGGACTATGAACACGTTCGATGTGTCTCAATACCCTTCCGGGCATTATGTGCTTTCTGACTGTCAACCCTCACCCTGCAGGGGTGACAATCAGCCTATCCGCACCCCATTTCCGGCCCTCTTCCTCGAAAACCGTGCAACTTCGTGCGTCCGATCGTGCAGTTTATGTCATGATCTGACATCTTTGACTGCGACGCACCCCCAGAAACGCCCTCGTTTTCGACCCCAAAACCACCCTGCGTCGCAGTCATGATAGCCCACCTCCCACGATAGGCAAGGACGGTCGCGTGTCGGGCGTGGCTTGCCGGGGTAGCCCAGGGATGGCCGCGACTGCGGAGGGACGCCGTCGTTCAGCCGTCGGCATCCTGCGGCTCACGCTCCACCGCCCGCACCTGGCCCATCCCCATGGTGGTGAGCATCCCGAGGCCCGCGTAGCGCGCGAAGCCGGCGAGCAGCCCCAACACCGCGAGCCAGTAGCGGTCGCGGTTGAGGGCACGGTAGGTCACCTCGCCGATGGCGCCGATGCGCATCCCGCGCGCGTCGCCCTGGCCCCTCGTCCACCCCGGCGCACTGCGCAGCGCGAAGCGGCTGATGGCCACGCACTCCTGCGCATAGCGGCGCACCTCCTCCTCGGGCAGCGCCACCGGCGCGAAGGCGTTCCAGCGTGCGACGAGGCTGCCAAACACGAGCGAGGGGAGCGGCAGCGCCTGGGTGAGCCCCTGCGAGCGGAAGGCCGTGGGCGAGGCGAAGAGGAGCGTCCATGCCGACGCAGGCGCCGGCCCCGAGGGGCGCAGGTGGCGCGCAGCGAGCGCGTCGTAGTCGTCGCTGCCGGGCCAGGGGGAAGGGGAGCGTGCGGAATCGGGAGATTGCGGATTGCGAATTGCAGGCCCGGCTTCCCCAATCCGCAACTCGCAATTGGCCATTCGCAACTCGCAATGATTCGGCGCGAGCGCTTCCACGCGAAGGTCGACCCCCTCGAAGGTGAGAGTGTCTCCGGGGGCGAAGGCGGTCGCCAGCGCCGTAGCGACCGGGGCGGTGAGCGCCGTGTAGCGCAGGACGTAGGCAACGTCGGGTGCCACGCGGCCGGCCTCGCGCGGGCCCATCAGATCGGAGCACGTGATGGGCTTGGGCCCGTCTCCCGCGTGGAGCGCGGCGGCAAGCGCCGGATCGCGCGCCGCGAGCCGGTCGAGGAGGATGGCGTGGGCAGCGCGGCCCAGGCGCGGGGGAAGCGGGGCCGTGCGGGTGGGGTGCAGGGTCAGGACGAGGCTGAGGAGGTCCACGCAGGCGCTCGAATCTCGCCCTTGCTCAGGCCCCATCAGCCACCGGGCTGTGCGCTTCCAGGACGCCGTGGTTGCCGACCGCCACGGTCACCCCCTCGGTGGCGCTGACCGAGCAGCCCGGCTTGTACGCGATGCGGACGTCTTGCGTCAGCTGGTACCCGGTCGGCGTCCTCTCACGTCCCACCAGCGGTTCGATGCTGCCCGAGAGGCCGGGGACCGCTTCTGTGCCAGTCGCATACGCGTGCTGGGTGATCCTCTGGCCAGAACCAAGGCTCAGGCGCACCTGGTCGCCCGCATAGGTCACGGCGAAGCCGCCCAGCGCCTCAGACGCAGGATCGCAGCCTGTCAGCTCGACCCGCCCCCATCCGTACTTCAGCTCGCCGCCCAGCCGCAAGTTCGCCAGCGTCGATCGCCACTCGTGCTCCGTGATCGACGAAGCGCTCGCGACCCACAGATCCCCGACAAGGTACACGGGGTCCCCCGTGCGCGTGCGCGGCGCGATGTACTCCGTCTCGTGCAAGCTGCCTTCCAGCGCAGCGCTGCGGGCGACGTCCACCGACGTGCTGACGAAGCTATGCAGTAGCTGGTAATCGAAATCGGCATGCTCCCAGGGTAGATAGGGTTCAGCCCCGTCGAGCGATGGCCACAGGTAGCCGAAGCGAAAGCCGCCATGTACGTTGGCACCGGTGGTGACGTAGGCCTCGCCGCGGTTGCCGAGGCCGCGGTCGCGCGTCAGCCGCGCCGTGAGTGCGGCCCACAGCACCTTGCCCGGCACATAGCGACGCGTCTCCCAAAGGTTCCCGGACCGCCGGAAGCCGACGAAGAGAGGGCTGATCAGACGGAACTTGAGACGGTAGTGCGTCCAAGCCATGCTTGCCTCCTGAGAGAGCTCAGGCCTCTCGTGATGTCTAGGCGGCCTTCGCGCCATACCGCGCGTAGATCAGGGTCTGCTCGTAGAGGCCACGGATGAGCAGCACCATGTCGAGATCCCCAAGCACGTGCTCGGTGTAGAACCCCAGCACCGCCGGCTGGACTGCGTTACCGGCCGGGATGTGTTCGGCGAGTCCCGGGACCTCGCGCGCGGCAGCGAGCAACTGCCGGCGAATGACCGGCGCGAGTGAGGCCTCGTCGCTCGTGCGCGAATAGAGGAACAGCATGCAGGCATAGACACCCTGCTGCTGCAGCACGCCCAGCGCCTTTGTGGCGAGCCGTTCCAGAACCTCGATCGCCTTGTTACCATGTGGGGCCTCTTGAGGGGCCTCATGCACCATCGCCTGCGCACATTGCGCCGCAACCCGCTCAAGGTTGAGCATAGCTACACCTCCGCAACCTTCCGCAATCGGCCGAAACCGCGCGTCCCCATGCCGCCGACGCCCAGGTGCTCCATCCACTGCAGGCCGGCAGCAATCACGTCGGCAGGACCGTTCCAGGGCGTGCCCAGGTCGGCGCCGGCATCGTCCCTGGCACCATCCCAGGCTTTCGAGACCTTGGGGAATCCGGCGCGGTAGTCATCGACGATCAGGTCCAGCCACAGATAGGCCGCGCGCGGAATAGCCTCGTAGGTGAAGAGCGCCTTGTCCTCTGCAGCGCCGGTGTCGGGATTGATGCTCACCGACGTGCGCACCTCGAGGTTGGCGTTCACCACCTGGGAGAACAGCTTGTCCGAAAGCAGCACGATGCGCGCCTTGACGGGATCAGCGACGATCGTCGTGAGCCCTTCGGGGATCTGCCAGTCGTCACCGTCCTTCTCCACCATCAGCCATCCCAGGCTGAGGTCGCGTTGTTGGGTCAGTCCCGCCCACTTGGCCCGGTCGTTCTGCACAGTGTGGTTGGGAAGGCCGAAATCCGTCAGGGCGGAGGGGCACGTGACCCAGACCGGTCCGACCATCGAGTAGACCGGGAAGAGCAACAGCCGCGCGTCGCTGATCGACACGACGCCCGAGTGCGCCTCAGACGTGCCCTCGCCCTTGGCATAGCCGAACGTATAGCAGATGGGGCAGGCGTCCTCCCCGCAGTGGCCCGGGTCGTTGGGGCTGCTCTGGCCCTGTCCGGCGCAGCGCCGCTTAACGTAACGCACTGCCGCATAGTGTCGCAGCGCACCGTTGAGTGAGGTGCCCGGGATCTTGGGCAGGTTGGTGCCCGGCTCGCGGACGATGCTCAGATCGACGCGCCCCAAGCGCGTGCCGCCGGTGCCCACGTGGACGGGATCGACGGTCATCATCACGTAACGATGCTTCTCGGTCGTGCTCATGCGTGCGCCTCCTGTTGAGCGGGTGTCCCAACGTTTTCCTTCTGTACCTGCATTCGGACCTGCACCACGTCTGTCAGCCAACCGCGGGCTGCATAGTGCTGCCAGGTGTCGAGCCAGGCCGACCTGGGGTGGGTCGAATCCCAGGGTGGTGTGGTCCACTGCGCGTTCGCGACCGCATCGCGACAGAACCGCAGGAAGACCGGATCATCGGCTGTGGGTTGCCACGCCTCGCGCCGCGTCTCGACACTCTCGCAGAGTGCGTAGATCTGAGCGGTGCTGAGCTTGGTGCTGAGCGTTGTCCAGATGTCGTCGAGGTCACCAAGGTCATCGAGCAGGTATGGCTTCCGCGCGCTGACTCCCTGGCCACGGCGTTGGCCGGCATCGTCGTACGCGATCTCGAATCGCCGGGCGGCGCTGTCGAGCCACACCCAGTCCAGCGTTGCCGGTGTGAAGTAGACCTCATCCTCTGGACGTATGTCCCGGGCGTGGACCATCCATCGCTCGGAGCCACCGGCCCAGGGGCACGGTGCCCGGAAGCGGCTGGGGCGCTCCGTGGGCTCGGCATCGGTGGCGAGATAGACGTAAGGATACCATTCGTCCGTGGTTGCGCCGTCGCCCATCGTCAGCGGCACGCGCCACGTCGCGACCCGGCTGCCGCGGCTGAGGCGCACCTGGCGCCAGGCGGCGAAGTGCGGGTCGGCGCCAAGGTCATCGGGCGGACCGTCGACATCGGCGACCCCGGTCACCGACCAGGGCTGGGCCGCCGGGCAATCGTAGTCGAGGAGCCGCCGTCCGGCGTCCAGCACAGCGCGCAGCGGCGTGCGTCGCGTGGCGTACACGATGCCCAGGTGCATGGGCAAGCGGTTGCGCACCTTCCCCATCTCGCGCTCGTACTTCGCCTTGATCGCGCGGACCACGTCGAGCGCCCGATCTGCAGGGACCAGCGTCATAAAGGTGCGCGGCTCGGCGA
Organism: Anaerolineae bacterium; assembly: GCA_040774145.1. Classification (GTDB taxonomy): domain Bacteria; phylum Chloroflexota; class Anaerolineae; order B4-G1; family SLSP01; genus PWVB01. The sequence continues at coordinate 5,076 of JAXGUU010000124.1, read as the reverse complement.
GGATGGGAATGGCGGTGGCATACCGTCGGTCCTGGTGGTCAGTGCGCACGATCCCGACCTCCGCGAAGGTCTCGGCCTTCGCGCCTGCGCCGGCATCGGGATCCTGCAAAACTGCAGGGGCTCCTGGGCGCACGATGTGGTCGTCAATCCAGTCCTGAACCCAGATGGCCGCGGCAGCGGGGCTCCTGTGAATCTCCCCGGCTGCCCCAAGCTCACGCGCCGCTCGACAGAGATTGCCGGCGCTGATCAGGTAGCCCCCTTCCTCGTGTCTCGGCGGGTACCAGACAACGTCCAGCGTAACGGTGGGGGTGAGCGCTAGCCCGTACACATGGAACGCGCCCGCATCCAGGTGCCCACGGGGCCATAGCAGCAGCCTCCGCCGGTCGTCTGCAAGAGCCCGGTCCAGCACGGTGTCCCTGACGTCGAGCCAGAACCGCTGCGTTGTTTGCCATACCCGAGAGATGCGGCTAAACGAAGGCGCCTTGCCCTCCGCCGGCTTCGAGTCCGTCGCAGGATCGTTAAGGAGCGAGGTGACCAGGTGGCCGCTCACCCAGTGTGTCAGGTTGAATGATCCTGCGATCAATGCAAGCCGCCCGCTTACGTCGGCGACCTCGTCGAGCCAGATGGTGTCCGACTGCGATGTGGATGCCCACAGGCTGGAGCGGTCAAGTCGTCGCTGCTCGCAGACATCACATACCTTCCGCTCTCCAGCCTTCTTTGCCCCGCTCTGTGGGCGAATGCCGCATACCGGACAGATCTCAGCCCCGCGAGGCCAGGCTTTGGCGAAGCTGCTGGGTTCGACTTCGTAGGCGACCCCCATTCCGAGGACCTCTCCCATAGAGGGAATGTCGTCACCCTGATGCGTATCGGGATCCTGACCTCGCCAGGAGTGCGGATCCAGCGTGACGTTGGGCAGGAGCTCTCCACCAAGGCACAAGTGTGGCTTGTGCTCTATCGTGCCCTCGCTGAAGGCTCGGAGTACCAGCATCCGTAGCGTCGCCGCGCATTTCGTTTGCATATCGATGGGGCCCCGCGCGTCCAACAAACCGTCCAGGTCCGGAACGACAAAGACGCTTCCGTTCTCATCGCGGTAGACTTCACTTCCAAGGGGATAGGTTACCTCCAGGAGGTTGCGCACGCGGTCAAGGCTGTTGCGGAGGAGCTCGCGCCTGGCCAGGAGATCGGTCAAGCGGACGGTCCCAGTCACGAAAGTGAGCGCATCACAGCGAACGCTGAGGAACCGCCAACGAAGGTCAGCCAGCTCAAGGCGAGGGGGGACCAGCAGCAAGGCTCGCGCCAGCGCGGCCTTGTAGAGAGAACCGACCAACCATCCCCAGCTCCAAAGGCTGATCTCGTTGATGGGCCGCCGAGTATCCGCACTGGCCTGTCCGAACAAGCGCTCCACAGCCTGCCTGAGGGCGTCCCTTCCGCACTCGGAGTAGGTGTTCAGGTCGTTCCAAGGAATCTCGGTCGCCAGGCGGGTGGTGAGTTCTTGGGGCATAGGTCTCTCGTATCCCAAGGGGGAGCTGATCTGTGCCGGGTGGTTCTGCTGGCCGGCGCGCGGATCTCTCTTGTCGACATGTGCTGTGTTGTGGCATCTGGACAGACACATGAGGTTCTTTGAGGGACTCTCCGGTCGCCTCCGCCCGCTCCAGTGGTCTAGCAGCGTTCGCAGGTCGTCAGTGCTCCCCAGAAGGGCCAACTGAGCGTTGAGCAGCGCAGTGGGCGATTGAGGGCGTGCCTGTTGGCTGCCGCCTGCAGCACCGTGGGCATGCAGATGCTCCTCAGAGCACTTTCGATAGTCATGCAGCCAGCCCACCGCTTCCGCCAGCAACAGCGCCTTGCGGTTCTTCTCGAGCACGCTCAGGTCGTAGGTCATTGGGCACCTCCTTGCCGCAACTCGTCTGCGACCTGCCTCGCCACACCCGGCAAGTCCGAAAGGTGAGCAAATGCGCGCTCGCCGATCGGCGGGGCTGCCGGAGCGGGGGGCGCCTCGGCTGTCACGGCTTCGCGCTCGATCCACGCTCTGCCCTGCCGATCCCAGTCAGGGTGGCTGTCGCGCAGCCGCTTGTACTCGCTGACGCGCTTGCCGCCCCAGCCCGATGCGTTGAGTTCGTCGTCCGTCCAGCGTGGGAACTCGAGGACGCTGAATCGCTGGAGGAACTGCGCGATGCTGGCCTCCAATGCGTCCGGTTGTGGTCCGGATGATGGAGCTTCGACGGCGCCAGCCGGGCTGGCTCCGCCAAGATCCGCCCTGATGGCAAGCTTGCCCTCGCCAACCAACTGATCCTCTGCAATACCGAACCCGCTGCTCGTCTTTGCGCCGAAGCCCTTCTCGACCAACATCGTCGTGACGTCCGCCGCGACAGCCTTGAGGTCGTCAAGGGCGTCTCCGTCCCCGTTAGAAGGAACGTTGAGCAGGACAAAGGTGCCGCTTGTGCCCGCAGGCACCGCTTCCAGGTAGATCGGTAGCTTGCCACCACCGGAGTCTCGGCTATGGGGGTTGATCACCTCCAGCGCCACCGCATCAAAGTAGGTGGGATAGAAGGTGAGGCTTCCCGAGAAGCCCTCCACGTCGCCTTGCTGAACGCCGCGCCTGCGCAGGTCCCTCTCGAACTCCGCCGCCGCCGCTGCCGCCGCTGCAGTCAGGCGCACTTGCCACTGGTTCCGCGCCTCTTGATCGGCATCGGCTGGAAGCCCGCCCGCACGGTGCCGTGCCAGTGCGGCGTTGAGGTACCTTTCCGCGCCGTCCTTCTCGTTCCCGTAGAGCCGCACCAGCTGCAGTCTCCGGGCGGCGAAGGCGGCTTCATCGCCGTCCTGCTGCAACTGCTCGACCAAACGCCGGATCGCCGCCGAGCGAAGGGCGCCCTTCCATTGCGAGGGCGCCACATAGGGAACGCGGAACACCCACTCCTTCTTCAGCGGGTTGTCAACGATGTAGAAGTCGGCGTCGTTGTGGCTCAGGTAGGGCTTGCGGAGGACGAAGGTGAACTGGAACGCCCATGAGCGGGCGGGTAGCTGCCGCAGATCCGGCAGTGCCGGCTGCAGGTTCAGCCCGTCGACGTAGGTCCTCATCTGCCCCTTGAGAAACGATGAGTAGTCTTTCGCTCCTGGCTTGTACCACCACAGGAGCCCGGTGCGGTTGTGGCGGTCACCCGTGCGGGCAAAGTCCTTCTGGTCGGTTGCCGTCAGTTGCGCCAGAAGCTCAAGCCGTGCAGCCGGGTCGGTCACCTCCGCCAGGACTGGCGCGGACTGGGGTGGATTTGCGCGCCTTCCGATCAGGTACTCCACAGCGCGCTTCCGGTCATCCTCGCCCAGATTCAATAGGGCGTAATGAGCATGGGTTTCGCTCTGCATCACGATGCCTCCTGCTGCTAGACCCGCGTCGCCTCAAGTTGGGCGATGACGTCTGTAGTGGTACGGCTGACCCAGGCGGCGCCGGGTGGCTCAGTGGTCACAGCGCCCGCGGCTTTGAGCACCCTGTCCCAGCGGGTGGCGTCCCTGACCAGCGTCCAGACCTGCCTTATCTGCGCGGGGTCGAGGGTGGCACCCCTGTCGTCGACTGGCGGAAGCCACACCCAGCCCGGCACTTGCCAGCGGTCACCTATGTCACGAGCCCAGCCGACGGCGACTTTGCTGCGCACGCGGTCGTTGTTGGCGCCTGACGTGCCAAACAACCAGCGGGCCACGTTCCCCCTCCACGCTCCTCCGCGGTATCTCCACTCGTCCTTGAGCAGCGGTCCCACGGGAACGATGCCGCGAGCCGCAAGGCCTGTAAGGACCGGCCTGGTCTCAACATTGTTCATCAATCGGTCCAGTCCGGACAGGTGGCACCACCACAGCTCAGCCGCTGGAGCGAAATCGTACCGGAAAAAGCCCATTGCCCGGACGTCAAGCGCACCGCTGACACCGTTGGCCCCCATCGCGGCCCAGGGAGCGCGCGCGGCGTAGGAGCAGACCTCGGCGCGGTCCAGGATCTCGAAGCGCCCGCAACCAAACTGGGGCTTCGCGCCAAGGGTGCCCCATTTCTCGAGGAACAGCACGAGCGCCGCCAGTCGATCGATCGCGGCGGCATCACCATCCAGCCGCAGATCCAGCTCGCCGATCTTGCCCAGCGGCACAAACCAGCCGTGGGCGTGCTGGCCCGGCCTCACGTTGAGTTGCTGGATGCCTGCCGCCGGGGCGAGCAATCCTTCGTCAGCCTCTATGCGGACGCGTCGCCGCCATCCGGTTGCACCGAAAAGATAGCAGACCGGGCAGAGCTGTTCTTCGGGTGGGGCAGGGAGTCGGGGATTGTACTCGCAGTGATCGGCGCCGGCCGGTTGGTGGCCCGCGCCACCGAGTCCGTGGACGATGGCCTCGTACCACCAACGGAGGCCGCCCACGATGCCGACCTCGTGGGTACGGTCCATCTTGCCAGTCTCGACGCTGCCAGTCCAGAGTGGTGTCAACAACCCGAGCTTGATCTTCACACACGCCTCCTTCTTGGGTGAGGGCCACGGTTGCTGATCCCTGCGGCCGGTGAAGGCATAGGGCGCCTGTAGCTAGACAGCTGAGTGCTACATCGGACGGGTGTGATGATGGCTGGCTAGACGCGGGTCATTATAGGCAGACCCGGTAAGCTGCACAAGTGGCATTTGCTCCGCGTATCTACCGCGACCGGGGACGGTGGGCCGGTCGGAACCGGCTGTCAGCGGGTCAGCAGCGCAGATCCGCGCACTGAGGGCGGCGGGGCCACCCATCCCCGATGGGGCAACGCATCGCTGCGGACGGTGGGCAGAACACGCATCAAGAGGCTGCGTGTCTCAATGCCCTCTCGAGCATTACCTGCTTTCCGACGTTGGTGCAGGCGCTTGTTGTGACCGATACAGTCGAGGTCTCAATGCCCTCTCGAGCATTACCTGCTTTCCGACTCGTTTACCGAGGCCTTTGTTCTGGAAGACTGTTCCGTGTCTCAATGCCCTCTCGAGCATTACCTGCTTTCCGACTTTTAGTTGAGAATAAAGGAGACATAGGATGGAAAAGAAGTCTCAATGCCCTCTCGAGCATTACCTGCTTTCCGACTTGAGGGTGGTG
>JAXGUU010000123.1:0-10368 GCA_040774145.1 Anaerolineae bacterium | reverse complement strand
TGGTGCCGCGTGGAGGGTCGGGCTCCCGAAGGACACTCGGTGACGGTACGCATCCCGTCGGGCTTAAGGGTGGGCCGCCTGGTGATGGACACGCCGGGTGGGGTGGTGGCGCGCCCTCTGGGGCGCTACTACGATCCAACGTTCTGGCCGGTGGAGCACTTCGTCCACGTTCGAGACAAGAACGATGGGCGCGGGCTGGCGCTGATGCTTGCCATGCCGGGCGCCGTCAGTTGCGCCGCCGATGGCAGCGTGGAGCTGGTAGCGACGCGCAATGCCACGAGAGAGACGGCCTTTGGGTTCATTGGTCTGCCGGCCAACCCGGCGAAGGGGCGCGAGCGGACGGCGTATGTGTTCGACTATGCGTTGCTGTTCACCCAGCGCGGTGACTGGAAGGACAATGCCTTGTCCACGGTTGCGCGAGGTGTGATGGACGGCCCGTGGGGTGACCGCGAGCGTGCTGCATGGTACCGGAGCGTCACCGGTGATTTCACCACAGATCGCGCCGACGTATGGGTGACGGCAGCGAAGCCCGCATCGCGAGGCGAGGGCGTCGTCGTGCGGCTCTACGCCTCCGCGGTGCCAGACGCGCCTGTGATCCTCACGTCCCGGGACCTGGCCCTGGAGAGAGCTTTCCTGTGCGATGCACGCGAACGGGATCTCCTTCCCCTGCACGTCCAAAATCGCTCCGTCACCGTCCCGATGGCGGGCACGATCGCTACCGTGAGGCTGCTGGATGAGGTGTAGCGGATTTCCACCGTCGCAGACGGGTCACAGGGGCAGGCTGTCGAACCACGATCTGGTTCCCGATATCGCGCTGCTCAGAAGTCCAGGAATCGATGGGGACGAGGAGGCGATGGCATGCTGCTCGAGACCGAGCGACTGATTGTCCGCACCTTCAGGCCGGATGACTGGCGCGATCTGCGTGAGTACGTTACCTTGCCTGAGGTGACGAAGTACGACTACGACTATCCCAATTCGGACGAGGAGCTCCAGAGCGTGGTCGACTACTTCATCGAGAACCCGGGGTACTGGGCGGTCTGTCTCAGGAGCACGGGCAAGCTGATCGGTCACATTACCTGCACGCGCAAGGACCCTGAGGAGCTCCAGACGTGGGAGCTGGGCTACATCTTCAATCCCGACTACTACGGGCGCGGCTATGCCACAGAAGCCAGCCGGCGGATCCTGCAGTATGCCTTTGAGGAGCTGGGCGCGCACCGCGTCGAAGCCGGGTGTGATCCGCGCAACACCCCGTCGTGGCGGCTGCTGGAACGGCTGGGGATGCGCCGCGAGGCGCACCGGCTCAAGGCGGTGTCCCTGCGCCGGACGCCGGAGGGCGATCCGATCTGGACCGACAGCTACGAGTACGCGATCCTCGACGAGGAGTGGAGGAAGCCATGATCCCGGTGCCACAGACAACGCTGGCGGCCTTTGCGGGAGCCTATGGCATCGCGGTCGATGCGGTCAAACACTTCGCCGGCGGGGGGCCCGAGGGGGATGGCGTGATCTATGCCTACCCGCACGGCGGCGAACGGCGCCTGCTCAAGGTGATGGCGATGCCGGCTGCCGAAAGCGCGCGGTCCATCCATCGCCTGGAGGAGCGGCTGCGTTTCGTCCGCTACCTGGGCGACCACGGCGCCCGGATCGTGTTCCCGCTGCTCTCGCCCCGGGGCGCCCTAATCCCCTTCAGCGATCGGAGGTGACGCTGCCGTGAGCGGAGGGGGCCCCGAACCGATTGTCGTCGATTACGACCCGGCCTGGCCCGGGAAGGCGGAGATGCTGATCGCGGTGCTGCGCCCGGCGCTCGGGAAGCTCGCGGCGGCCATCCACCACGTGGGCAGCACGTCCATTCCGGGGATGATGGGAAAGCCGGTGCTCGATATCGACATCGAGCTCGTGCCTGGCGCGACCGTTGAGGCTGCGTCCGAGGCGTTGGCAACGCTTGGCTATGTCTACAGGGGAGATCTGGGCATCCCTGACCGCTATGCTTATGGACGCCCGACGCCGGATGTGCCGTTTTCGGCGGCGCGGCCCGTGTGGATGGCGCATCACCTCTACGTCTGCCCGAACGGCTCGGCTGAGCTGGCGCGGCACCTGCGGTTCCGGGATAGGCTGCGAGAGAGCGCCGCGTTACGAGAGGAGTACGCGGCGATCAAGCGCGAGGCGCTGCGTGTGGCGCAGGGAGTGGCCCGCACGCGAAGCGTGCGCGAGGTCTACGTGGACGAGAAAGCCCGGCTCTGCGACGACTTCGTCGCGCGGGTACTAGGTTGAGTGTCCTTGATGCTCAGGACGTTGGGGGATCGTGGCGTGACTGCCGTGCCGCTCGCAGGTCACGGATGATCTCATCGGCAGTACGGTCATCGCGCCAAGCGTTGAAAGAACCCAGAAAGCGATCTTTTCAGTTCTCGCTGGTTTCGCTGTCGGGGTCCGGCTCTTCGTACCAGCACGACAGCATGCGATAGGCATGCCGTGCCCGTGCGAGAGTCCGCGTGAGAACGAGCGGCTCGGAAGCCGTCCGACTCTTGCAAGGGTACCGAACGCTCGAATGCGCTAACCCCGGAACCCGCGGCTCAGAAGCCGGCGCAAGGTGCGGAAACCTTGCGAAGCGCGTGACCGCGAAATGCGACAGCCCTGAGGTGGAACCGGACTCCATGGCTGCCACGCTGTCGCTCGACGAGGCAGAGCGAGCTCCCTGGTACGAGCGAGCGCTCGAGTACGAGCGAGCGCTCGAGTACGAGCGAGCGCTCGCGCACGACTACGGGGCGATCGCCGGGGGCGTGGGCTGCTTCGGCGTACTGATCGGGCTCCCTCCCAGCGGCCATTCCGATGGCTGGGGGGAGGGCTGGGGTGGGGTGTCCGGCAGCCTGTGATGCTACCCACCAACGCTTCAGGCTGCGGTTCTTCGGTTGCGGGGAGGGCCGGGGTGGGGCGTTCGGTTCTCCGCCTGGCGCGGACGGAGTTGCGTTCCTGCCACGCTGCACTATCGTTAGCCCCATACCGGCCATGACCCATAGGAGGTATCCTGTGAGCATCCATATCGGGGCCGAGCCCGGCCAGATTGCCCCAACTGTTCTCATGCCCGGGGATCCACTGCGGGCCAAGTTCTTCGCGGAGTCGCTGCTGACCGACGTCATCTGTTTTAACCAGGTCAGGGGGATGTTGGGTTTCACCGGGATGTACGGTACGAAGCGCATCTCGGTGATGGGCAGCGGGATGGGCATTCCCACGCTCTCGATCTACGTGAACGAGCTGATCCGCGAGTATGGGGTCACCACGGTGATGCGCGTTGGGACGTGCGGCGCGCTGCAGCCCGACCTCAGGGTGGGGGACATCATCCTGGCGATGTCTTCGTCGACGGACTCCAACGTGAACCGCCTGAGGTTCGGGGGCAGAGATTACGCCCCCACGGCCGACTTCGGACTGCTGCTCAAGGCCTATGAGGTGGCGCAGGCGCAACACATCGCGGTGCGCGTGGGCCAGATCTTCGCCGCCGACTCCTTCTACAACGACGATGCCGACTACTGGAAGGTGTTTGCGGCGTACGGCGTGCTCGCCGTGGAGATGGAGAGCGCCGGTCTGTACACGCTGGCGGCGAAGTACGGGGCGCGGGCCCTGTCGATCCTCACGGTGAGCGACAGCGTCGTGACCGGTGAGGAGGCCAGCGCCGCGGAGCGCGAGCGCGGTTACTCACGGATGGCCGAGATCGCGATGGAGATCGCGTAGCGGCGCAGATGGGAGAGACGGCCCTGTTCGACTGGCAGCTCTCGGACGAAGACAACGCCGCACGCTACGCGGACTACCACTACGACGAGGCCCGCTATTGGGGCGGCTTCTCGCGCGAGATGGTGGACCTCGAGACCGATCGCCTCCCGCCGTGGGCAATCGGGCCGTTTGCCCGCCATCCGGGCAACCCGGTACTCGCGCCCTCGCCGGATGGGTGGGACGTCGGGCGGTTCGGAGGCGGCGTCCACAATGGTGCGATCATCCACCGCAACGGGCTGTTCCACTATGTCTACCGCGGCGAGATGCCGTGCGCGCCGATGGGGACGGCGGGCTGGCGTGGGCGCGGCATCGACTACATCTGCGACATCGGCCTGGCGACGAGCGCCGATGGCGTCACCTTCTCGAAGGACGACGAGCACAGCCCGCTCTTCCGAACGGGCGAAGACGTGCGCTACAGCTTCGAGGACGTCTCCCTGGCGGAATGGGAGGGCACCTTCTATCTCTTCTGCAACCGCTGGGACTGGACCGATCCGGCCAACCCCGGCCACAATGGGACCTTCCTGGCGGTGTCGACGGATCTGGTCCGCTGGGAGAAGGTGGGCTTGGTCTTCCCAGGTGCGCAGGCGATCCACCGCAACGGCGTGATCCTGCAGACGCCCGACAACCGCGCCGCGCGGGTGGGCGGACAGTTCGTGATGTACCTCAACGAGCACCTGATCGCTACGTCGGACGACATGCTCCATTGGCAATCGCACCGCATCGCATCCGAGCATCATTGGCCCGGCGGCGAGGGGTGTTTCGCCCTGTGCGGTCACGATGACGCTGATCCCGACGCGCTCGTGCTTTTCACGGGAGGGCACCACACCGGGCACTTCTACGCGATTGGCGAGGTGCGCTTCTCGATGCGCGACCCGGAGCGCCCGCTCGAATGGCTGCCGCGCCCGGTGCTTGCCGCCGATCCGGCGATTCCATGGGAAGATGGCCGCGCGGCGGATCCGTTGCACGCGCCGGTGTCGGGATTCAGGGACACGATCTTCTTCAACGGGCTGACGCGCCACGCGGGTCAGTGGTGGCTCTACTACGGTGGGAGTGAGTTCTACACCTGTCTGGCCCAGGCGGCGGCGTAGGGGCACCTGTCGCTATCCGCGCCACGAGCGGAGGTCAAGGACAGGGCCTGTCCCCTCAGGCGATCGAGCAAGCTGACAACGCGACGTCCCCGCAGCGGGTCCACCTCCCGGGTGCCCCCCGTGCCGCTTTGCCATCCGCCTGCGGCTCGCGTATACTGCCCCTTAGTTCTCTGCGGAGGTGCCCTTGCTCACGTCCATTTCCAGCGGCGTTTGGCCTACGATGGTCACGCCCTTCACAAACGACGATCGCCTCGATCTCAAAGCCCTCGAGGCGATGGTTGAGTGGTATCTGGCCCGCGGCGTAGGCGGCCTGTTTGCCGTGTGCCAGTCGAGCGAGATGTTCTTTTTGACGCTGCCGGAGCGTGTGGCGCTGGCGAAGGCCGTCGTCGACTTCGCCGGCGGGCGTGCCGAGGTGATCGCGTCCGGCCATATCTCGGACAGCCTCGATGCCCAGGTGGCGGAGGTTCAGCGCATTGCCGACACAGGCGTCGATGCGGTTGTGTTGGTGACCAATCGCTTCGCGCGTGAGGGTGAGGATGACGATGTCTGGATTGCGACGCTGGAGCGCTTCCTGGCGCGGATCCCCGACTCGATCCGCCTTGGGTTCTACGAGTGCCCCTATCCGTACAAACGGCTGCTGACGCCGCGTCTAATGGCGTGGTGTGCTTCGACCGGACGCTTCATCTTTCTGAAGGACACCAGCTGTGACACCGGTCAGATTCGGGAGAAGCTCGCGGTCGCCGGTGGCATCCAGCTCTACAATGCCAATGCAGCCACGTTGCTCGAGTCTCTCGAGGCTGGGGCGGCGGGCTACAGCGGTGTGATGGGCAACTTCCATCCCCAGCTCTATGGGTGGCTCTGCCGCCACTGGCGCGAGCAGCCGGAGGTCGCCCGGAGGCTGCAGGCCTTCCTGGGCGTTGCGTCGGCAATCGAGTCGCGGGCGTATCCGGTGAGCGCCAAGTACGCGCTGCAGCTCGAGGGCTTGCCGCTGACGTTGGCGACGCGCACGCGCGCACCGTCAGACCTGATCTACGCCTTCCGCCGTGAGGTCGAGCAGCTTCGGGCGCTCACGGCGGAGGTCGAGGCGCGATTGGGGGAGAAGGTGGGCTAGCCCGTCTGTACGGCAATCGTCTCGATTGCATCGGGCGCTCTGTCGATGGGGAACGCAAGCCAGAGGCTTGCGCTACCTCAGAGCGGAGCGGGCCAACAGGCGGTGCGCGGAGGGGTGTTCTAGGGAGAGGAGGCTGGGGTGATGCGACCTTATGTCGATGCCGACTTCCTGAGAGTTCGCGATTTCCTCGTCGCCACGTATGGCCACTTCCAGCGCTCCTACAACTGGACGATCGAGCGCTGGAACTTCTCCATCTCGCTGGCGCGGACGATGCACGCGGTGTCGCTGGAGGCGTGGGCCTCCCAGATCGCGATCTGGGAGCAGGGTGGAGAGATCGTGGCGGTGGCTAACGCCGAGGGTGAGGACGACGGCGAGGCGTTCTTCCAGTTGGCCCACGAACACCTTCCGGAGCCGCTGTTGGAGGAGCTCTTCGACTTCTGCGAGGCGCGGATGGGCAAGGTGGAGGGCGACCGGCGACGCATTCAGCTCTTCCTCCCGAGCGGCGACGCACGATTGGAGGCGTTGGCGGCGGCACGCGGCTTTGCGCGCCAGTCGTGGGTCGATCACGATGGGGTACTCGCGGTCGCGGGTGATTTGCCGGTCACACTCCCCCCCGGATACGCTTTTGCCGACGGCGGAGCAGTGACGGCTGAGGAGAAGGGAGCGGCCCACGCGCGGGCCTTTGGCTACGCAGTTGATCCCGTCTATCCGGCGCGGGCGGTCGAGGGCTTCCGGCGGATGGCGCAAACGCCCGATTACCGGGCGGATCTCAACTTGCACGTGCGGGCACCCGGGGGCGAGGTAGCGTCGTTCGCGACGATGTGGTACGACGCCGCCAACCGCATCGGCATCCTCGAGCCGGTCGGCACTGTGCCTGAGCACCGGACCCTGGGGCTCGGACGTGCGCTTGTCTACGAACTGGTCAACCGCATCCGGCGCGAAGGCGCGCGCCGGGTGCACGTCGGCTCCGGGCAGGTCTTCTACCAGCGGCTGGGGTTCGCGATCGTCTCCAAATACACGGTCTGGACAAAGGTGGTCGCATGATCCGTCCGCTCGCCAACGAGTCGGTCACTGTCTGTGCCTCGCCCGATCCGGAGCGCATCTTCTGCTACAGCCCGGGCCTGGCCCGGCTGCCCGGTGGACGGCTGGTCGCCACGACCGACTGGGGCGGTCCTGGCGTCGCCGACCTGCCCGGCCCAAAGGGCGAGATCCCCGAGGGCGCAGGCCTCTGGCAAGGCCGCATCTACACCTCCGACGACCGCGGGACGACGTGGACCTTCCGCGGACACTTCCCGTTCATGCACGCGCGCCCTTTCGTTGCGGGCGATGCGTTGTATGTCCTTGGCCACGCGCGAGACCTGATGGTGATCCGGTCGGACGATGGTGGCGAGACGTGGTCGACGCCATCGCGCCTGACCAAGGGGCAGCGCTGGCACCAATCCGCCTGCAACGTGCACGTGGCCAACGGCTGCGTCTACCTCGTGATGGAGCGCCGTGTCACCGAGCGCATCCAGGGCTGGTTCGTGGGCGAGATGGCGCCGGTGCTGATGCGTGCGCCGCTGGAGGCCGACCTCCGGCTGCCAGAGGCGTGGACCTTCGCCTCTGAGCTGGTGTTCCGCGACGCGCTCCCCGGGGCGGAGGGCGATCCGGCGATCGACGCCTTCGGCGTGCCATTCTGGCCCGCGCCATACCCATCGGGGAGTATGGTCACGCCCGGGCGCAACTGCGCACCGATGGGGTGGCTCGAGACCAACGTCGTGCAGTTCGTGGATCCCGACCATCTGTGGACCGATCCCACCGGCAGGACGTTCCACCTCTGGATGCGTGCTCATACCGGTGGCACCGGCTACGCCTGCGTCGCCAAGGTGGTGGAGCAGGGCGAGGTGCCTGGCAACGGACCAATGGCGACGATGCTGGAGACGGTGCCATCGGGGAAGACCGTGCTCTACGTGCCGTGCCCGGGCGGGCAGATGCGCTTCCACGTGCTCTACGACGAGGTCACGCGCCTCTACTGGTTGCTCAGCACGCAGGCGACCGACAGCATGACGCGTCCCGATCGCCTGCCGCCAGGACGGTTCAACCTGCCCAACAACGAGCGGCGGCGCCTGCAGCTGCACTTCTCGAAGAATATGGTCGACTGGTGTTTTGCCGGGTTGGTTGCAGTGGGTCCGGTGGAGCAGGCCTCGCGCCACTATGCGTCGATGGTCATCGATGGCGACGACCTGCACGTCCTGAGCCGCTCGGGCGACGAGCGTGCCCGCAGCGCCCACGACGGCAACCTTATCACGTTCCACACGATCCACGGGTTCCGGGAGCTGGTATACTGACGGGACTGGAGAGCGGAGGCTGGCGGGGACGTCGTTCAGCCCGAACTCCCGAACCTTATGGCGCCTTCTCATTGTGAGGATCGATGCCCATGGGCGGTACTGCAGTCACAGAACTCATCCTGAAGCGGGTCTCGTGCCGGTCCTATGCCAGCACGCCGGTCGCGGCGGAGACGCAGGCGCAGCTTGCCGCTTTCCTGCGCGAGCACGGCACGGGGCCGTTCGGGACGCCGGTGCGGGCCGAGCTGATCGCCGCGACGGCTGAGGATGCGGAGGCGCTCCAGGGCCTGGGCACGTATGGGTTTGTCGCCGGTGCCACTGGCTACATGGTGGGCGCCGTCAATCCTGCCGCAGCGATGGCCTTTGAGGACTTCGGGTTCACCATCGAGCACGCAGTTCTCTATGCTACGGCGCTGGGGCTGGGGACCGTCTGGCTTGGGGGAACCTTCACGAAGAGCCGGTTCGCGCGGGCGATCGGGCTGCACGGGGACCAGCTCCTGGCGGCAGCCGTGGCGTTGGGGTACCCGGCGGCGCGCCCCAGGGGGCTCGATGCCCTCATTCGGCGCGGCGCCCGGGCAAGCACACGGCTGGCGTGGGACCGGCTCTTCTTCGCGGGCGCGTTTGGCGTGCCGCTCGACCGCGATGCTGCCGGCCCGTATGCCACGGTGCTCGACATGGTGCGCCGGGCGCCCTCGGCGTCGAACAAGCAGCCGTGGCGCATCGTGCGGGATGGCGGGAACGACCGTATGCGCTGGCACCTCTACCTGCAGCGCACGCGCGGCTACCAGGGACGCAATGGCGTGGTCGGCGTCGCCGATATGCAGCGCATCGATATGGGCATCGCGATGTGCCACTTTGCGCTCACGGCAGAGGAGCTGGGACTGGCGGGGCAGTGGGTGCGCGACAATCCCGGCCTGGCGCTCCCGGACGAGCGGACGTCCTACGTGGCAACGTGGGCGGCTCCCTGAACCGCAGGAACGGATGAGAGCGTCGCGGGGAAGAAACTCCCTCTAGGTTGACTCGCCGCCTCGTGGTGACTAGCGCACGAGATAGGTAAGCATCGCGTCGGTGAAGGCCAGCAGATCGTCGAGCCCCGACGTGATCACCGTCTCGACGATGTCAAGGTTGAGATCCTTGTATTGGTGCACGGCGACGTTGCGAAAGCCGACCATCCCGATCAGTCTGTCGGACAACGTGCGTTCGATGATGCCTCCCGAAGCCAGCAGGCTGAAGCACTCCGCACTGGATGTCGGAACGCCCAGACGGCGATCCCTGATCACGTAACTCGCCAGATCGATCGTCTGCTCGCAGGCCCTGATGACATTGATCTCGGCTGCGTCCTGACGCGTGTCGTCGGTGGCGAAGGCGTGCCCGGCCCGCCGGTGCTCCTGTCGCGCTCTCTGAATGCAGCGCTGGATGCTCTGGATCTTGTTGATCACGACATCGGGGACGGCGTTCTGGTTCATACTGAGTAGGCCCTTCCAGTCTCCCGAAACTGCTCCAGAATCTCGCGACGTTCGTCGCCCAGCTTGGCATAGAACGACAGCGTCATCATCTCGAACTCGTCGGCGGCATAGGAATCGGCGCAGAAGATCCGACGGTCGGCCACGACGACCTCTTTCTGCAGGACCGTGGAGGCCCGGCGCAGGTTGATCAGGTCGACGTCCCGGCCCAGCAGGCGTTGCAGGTCCAGGTGCAGCTCGCCGAGCGCGAGGCTCCCGGCAGCTTTCGCTTCGACGGGTGGCAGGAGCAGGGCGATGTCAACGTCGCTGTTCGGCCACTCGTCTTCGGTGCCGTATGAGCCGAAGAGATAGATGGCCTGGACGCGCGGGTAGGCTGCGGTCACAGCGTTGACGATCGTGCGGGTGTCCATATCCCCATTATAGCCCAATCCCGTCGCCGGGCGGGTGGCACGGATGCATGGCGTCCCTTCGCGAGGTTTCGCCGATCGGAATCGGAGCACCCTGCGAAGCATACTATAGGGAAAAGGTCAAGGCTTCTTCTGAACGGCGACAAGGTGCACGGATACGACTCGAAGAGCACAGGCGGCTCAGCGAGGTATGACGTGTATAATGGCTAGCGTTGT
>JAXGUU010000122.1:0-10378 GCA_040774145.1 Anaerolineae bacterium | reverse complement strand
GAGGCGCGGCGGATGGCTGAGGAGACGGTCGACCCATGGGTGCGCGCCAACCTGCTTGAGATCGCGGAGATGAACGCGTGGTTGGTGGACAATCCACCGCGAACGCTGCGGGAGGCATGTCAGTTCCTGGCATGGTTCCAGTCCGTCGATCGCATGTGGCGAGCGGGTGGGGCACTGGGTCAGCTCGACGAGCTGCTGCGTCCCTTCTACGAGGCCGACAAGGCTAACGGCATTGACGATGATGAGGCGGTGATCTGGCATCTCGCGAGCCTCTTCTTCAACGATACGCACTATTCGCAGGTAGGCGGGCAGGCGCCCAACGGGCGAGATCTGACGAGCCCGATGTCGTTCCTGATCCTGGAGGCAGCCCACCGGCTGGACATCCCCTACAACCTGGCTGTGCGCGTTCACGAAGGCATGGACCAGCGATTGCTCTACAAGGCCTTGGAGTATCACCTTGCCGACGGCACCGGCGCGAGCTTCTCCTGTTCGGGCGGGCTTGATGAGGGGTATGCCAAGAGCGGCATCCCGATCCAACTGGCTCGGATGCGCGCCAAGGTCGGCTGCAACTGGACGGCGCTGCCCGGCATCGAGTATCCGCTGCAGGATATCACGCGTCAGAGTCTGGTGAAGCCCTTTCTGTTGGCCTTCCAGGAGACGGTGGAGGACGATCCCGACGCGCGCTCGATGGAGGCGTTGTGGGAGCGTTACGTCCATCACCTGAGCATCTCGTGCGACACGATGAAGCAGGGCTTCGACTGGCACATGACCTACCAGGGTCGCAATTCCGTCGAGATCGTGCTCAACCTCTTCTGCCACGGCCCGCTTGAGCGTGGCCTGGACGTGGTTGAGGGTGGGGTCGACATCTACCGCCTGACGGTCGACGGCGTCGGGTTGGCGACGGTGGCCGACTCCCTGGCTGCCATCGAGCAGCGCGTGGTTGAGGAGGGGCGGCTGACCTGGGAAGGCCTCAAGGAGATCCTCGACACGGACTATGAGGATGCTGAGCACATTCGTCTGATGCTCAAGAACATCCCGCGCTTCGGCAGCGGCAATTCACGGGCTGACTTCTGGGCGAAGCGTATCTCCCAGGCCTACGTGGCTTGCTACGACACACCCACCCAGAAGGGCTTCCGGGTTCTGCCGGGGCTCTTCTCTCACGGCGACATCGTACGCCTGGGAAAGATCGTGCCCGCCACGCCCAACGGGCGTCATGCCGGCGCGCCGCTCTCGCACAGCTCGGAGCCCGATCCCGGTTTCTCGCGCCACGGTGCTGCGGCGCCGACGGCGAAGGCGGTGGCGGTGGCGGCGGTTCAGCCCGGACGCGGCAACTCGGCACCGCTGCAGCTCGATATCGACCGCAAGCTGATGAAGGACGCGGGGGGCATTGAGACGGTGGCGGCGATGATCATGACCCACAATGAGCAGGGCGGGACGCTGATCAACCTCAATATCCTCTCCAAGGATCAGATCCTGGAGGCGCACAAGGATCCGGACAAGTTCCCGGATCTGGTCGTGCGGGTGACCGGCTACAGCGCTTTCTTCCACACGCTGTCGCCGGAGTACCGTCAGCAGGTCGTCGACCGTATCCTCGCTGAGGAGTAGGGCGGTCCATCTGGCGGGGCCCGAGCAGCACGCTCGGGTCCCGCTGCTTTTCACCGTCTGAGTTCCCGGTCTCTCGCGGCGCGTGCTCGTGCTACGGCGGCGCTGAGGGGCGCCATCTTGGGTCGGTAGGCTGTCGACCACGTCCCTGCCAAGCGGTCGAAGATGCGACCACTTGCCTCGATGAGGTCGAGGATGCCGTCAGCTGTGGGCGGTTGGGCCGTCTCGGTGAAGGTGGCCACGATCTCGTTGGCCATGCCGCCGGTCCGGTGAACGGTCGTGCCCTCAGCGCGATCCCGCAGCAGCATCGCCAGCAGGCATCCGTCCTGCAGGAGGCCCAAGGCCAGGTGAAACGCGGTGACGAGATCGTCACGTGCCACCTTTGAGACGGCGACCATCGCTCGGAACCGGAAGGCTTCGGCGAGGGCCTCGAAGGCCTGATGCGTCATCGGGGCGTACGTGGGTCTGGGGAAGGGCAGGTTCAGCTTCTGCGTGATCTCCTGATCGCGAGAGAAGCAGATCCTGGTGCCCGCCACGAAGGGCACCTGCGACCAGGTGTCGATCCGTTGCGCCTCTGATCGGGTTGTCAAGACGAGATCGAGCTTGCGCAGGTCCTCGAAGCAGATGCGCGTGGTACGGGTGGGCTCTCCTGCAAACTGCTCCTTGGCGAAAGGCGTCCCCAGAGGCGCCAACCAGTCTGTCGATGGAAAGAAGCGCACCATCGCGTCATCGCGAACGACGATGAAAGCGTCGACGTCGCTCCACGCATCAAGTCTATCGGGCTCCAGCGCGGAGCCGTAGAGCGCCAGCGCCACCACATCCTCGTCAGCGTAGAGCAGATCTGTCAGGCGCGCGATCATGTCGGCGTGCCAGGTTGTGGATCTCTCATTCGATGAATCCATGGTCTCCTCTGTTGGGTGTCCGTGCACGGAAGCTGTCTCCGCGGCACCGGGTCACTCGATGATTGCGGGCAGGAGGTGGAGGACGCCGGCGTCACCCTCGGGTGTGCCCGCAAAGGGGATGATCTCCAGCGTAGACGTGTCGTAGAGCACCAGGTCCAGGCCGGCGGGTCCGGAGGTCGTGTCGGGCGGGAGCGTGAGATAGGTGACGTCGCGGAAGGCCCAACCCGGCTCCCACCAGCTGGTGGGCTTGCTGCCTCCGCCGGGAAGACCATCGTGCTGTGCGAGGAGGACACCATCAGACCCCGCGATCCTGACCGACACCGTGCGCTCGACGCCCGGTGCGGCTAGAGCCTCCCAGTAGAGGGTCACCCGCACCGTCCGGCCGGGATGTAGAGGCAGTGGGGTTGAGGTGGTCGTCTGGTAGATGCCTCGATCGTCGGTGACGGCGACTTCTATGCGCTCAAGGTGTATCGCCCCCTCTGCCGTGCGACCCACAGGGAAGGCCGGCTGTTGAGGCATGTGGCGACCGAGGATGTAGAAGCCGTCGACTTCCTCGAGGACGACGAGCGAGGCATCGGCTACGTGCCGGTCGATGGCCTCGTTGATGCCCATACGATCGAAGGGATAAGCATCAGCGAGGCGATCGAGCACGAAGACGTCCACCGCTTCCTCCCCGATGCGAATCCATGGATAGTGGTAGATGTCGTGCCGCAGCGTCAGGTGGGGCACATAGGGGACCTGTGCCGCCACGGCGGCCTCGCGGGGGACACGCTTGAGCAGCGCACCGACCACGCGATCGCGTGGGGTCACGGTATAGGTCCCCGGATCGTAACGCCCTCCCAGCGGGGCCTGGCTGAAGAGAGCGTACCCCACCACCGTGGTGATCAGCAGCCACGCCATCGCGAAGCGCTCCCAGCTGCGTGGCAGGCGCACCCAGCCCACGGCGATCGCGCCGAAGAGCACGGGTAGGACCGTGGTCGGATACCACTTGCCCAGCTCCATCATATCGATGTCTGAGCTGAGGAACATCAGCGCGACGAAGGGGACGCAGATCAAGACCCAACGCGGCTCGAGAAAGGGCAGTACCAGGCCCAGAGGGAGCAGGATGCGTCCGATGGCGCCGAGCTGGGTAGGACCGAACATCTGGCGCAGCAGGGCCAGGGGGGCTTGAATGAGGGTTGCGATGATGCCCTGGTAGCCGTCGCCGAGATGGCTGAAATAGTAGAGCTGCGGATAGATGAACTGATGGCCCTTGGCGGCACTGAGATGCGGGATGATCCACAGGCTCACGACGATGAGCCATAGGCCACCGAAGAGCGCCATACCGAGGCCCCACCAGCGTTCCTTCTCGAAGACCAGCAGATAGAGGCCGATCATCGCCACGTAGGGTGCTACGCTCTCTTTGGCTAACAGCGCGACCCCGAGACCGGCGAGCATGAGCGCGCGACGTTTCGTGGCCAGTCCATAGAGGCCCAGGGCCAGGAAGGGCATACCGAACGTGATACGACGCACCTCGAAGAGCGTCACATCGTGGACGGCGGGGTTGAGGTAGAACGCCAGGAGGAACCAGGGCGCGAGGCGCGGACGCTGCCTG
This sequence comes from Anaerolineae bacterium, assembly GCA_040774145.1. Taxonomy (GTDB): domain Bacteria; phylum Chloroflexota; class Anaerolineae; order B4-G1; family SLSP01; genus PWVB01. The sequence continues at coordinate 6,280 of JAXGUU010000122.1, read as the reverse complement.
TGCATCAGGCGATAGAGCACGAGCCCGGTGACGGCGACGCTCAGCGCCTGCGTGAGGAAGAGCACCCGTTCGCTGTTCACCAAGCTGACCAGCGGTGAGGCGGCTGCCATCAGGGGGGAGAAATGGTTGCCCAAGATGGAACCGTAGGTGATGGTGGTGAACAGGAATCGTCCGTGGCAGGTGGTCCAGATGGCCTGGGCGAAGCGGGCGAAGTCGTAGACGCGGGTGTTGAAGGCGCTGTGCTTGGCGTTCATCAGCGCGAAGGCGACCAAGGTGAAGATCGTCGCCATCGCGTAGGCTCCCCACGACTGCCATAGCTGTGAGAGGCGTGCGAGGGCGGGGTGACGTCCGGGAGAGACGACCGACGTGGTCTCGGCGTGGTGCGGCTGCTGGGATTCGGTCATCCCTCACGTCCTCCGGTGAGCGGTACGACGATGAAAGGATCGCCGTTCGGAAGCGATAGGGGGGTTTGGGACTCACTGTCATAAAGGCCGATCCGCAAGAACAGGGTCTCAGGCAGAGCATGCTGAGTCCACGTCAGCGTGTGCGTGTCACGAATGCGAGCGCCCTGTGACAGCACGGTCGTGGGGCGATGGCTATCTGCAGGCCAGCTGTCGTGTTGCGCGAGCAGGTCTCCGGATCCGTCAAGCAGGTGCACGAAGGCCGTGTAGTTACGATCCATCTCCCGTTCCGCCTGCCAGTAGAGCTCAATGCGTGCAGCGCTCTCCCCGGGCGGAGCCGTTGTGCGTTGGAACGCGTTCCCCTCACCGTCCGTAACCACCGTGTAGCCTACCAACGTCATCGCGTCGCTCCACGTGTCGTGGCGCAGCGCGGCGGGTTGCGCCTCACCAACGTGCTGAAACAGGTAGAACTCGTCGACCTGCGCCACGATCTCGTAGGTGGGAGAGGCGAAGATCTCGTAGAAATAGGACCAGTACTGACCGTAAGGCAGGGGGTAGGTGCCCATGCTACGATCCAGGGCTACGTAGTCGACGTGGGCGCCTGAGGGCACCCAAGGGTGAAGGTAGATGCGCTCACGATGCGACAGGTGCGGGACGAGGGCATCCTGGGCCGACACCGCGGCTGATGTGGGTACGGTTCTCAACACGTGTCTGACCGCGCGGTCGTGAGGCACGATGCGGTAGTCCTGAGGTTGAAAGGCTGCGCCGGGCCACATCGGACTCCAGAGAAGCCACGCTGCACCTCCGGCGACCACCAGCGCGACCTGAACGGCACGCCACTTAGGGCGAGGTAATCGTTGGGCGCCCACAGCCACGGCCCAGAACAGCACGATCAGGGGGATGGAGGGGTACCAGTCCTCCAAGCGCCCCATGCGGTCGGCGCTGCTGGTGAGGAGGAAGCCCAGATAGGGCAGCATAAAGGCCGCCAGCGCCGGTGCCAGGGCAAAGAGAAAGAGACTGGGGGCCAGGAAGATGATCAGGGCCAGGAGTCGCTCTCGTTGCCACAGGGGTCGCAGCAGGCCCGCCGGATTACGCAGCACGTTGGGCACGATCTCATCCAATGACGAGCCCATGTGCCCGAAGCTGTCGCCGGCGTGGCGGTACCCGCTCTCCTGATTGAGCGCCGGCAACACGACGAAGGGGACGAGCACGAGGTAGGCGATGCCGATCAACGTCAGGATCGCACCGAGCTTCCGCGAGCGCTGAACGAGACCCACATAGAGGCCGACAGCGACACAGGTGAAGGCCATATCCTCCTTGCAGAGGAGCGTCACGGCTAACGCCATCACCATCGGTGCATACCGGCGCTTGAGCATCCAGTAGAGGGTGAGCGAGGTGGTGAAGATGGCCAATGTCACCCGACGAAACTCCACCAGGTTCACTTGGTGGAGGGTGGGATTCATCAGGAAGGCGGCGTACACCGCGAGCCCCAGCCAGGGGGCGTCTTCACGCAGGGCATGGTAGATGAGGAAGCCCGAAGCGGCCATCAAGAGGGACTGGAGGATGAAGAGGAGGCGCACGTTGGGCCAGAGCCAGTAGAGCGGCGCATAGAGCGCCAACGCAGGTGAGAAGTGACTGTGCAAGACCGAGGCCTCGCTCAGCGTCGTTGCGAAGAAGCGGCCACGCGATGTAGTCCAGATCGCTTGATCAAACTTGGCCAGGTCGAGCGCGCGGGTTCCGAACCCGTCGTGTTTGCGGATCGTGATCGTGGAGAAGGCGACGCTGTAGAGGAGCAGGAGCAGGAGCGCGAGTCGGTCGGGGCGCCGAAGGCCACCGAGCCACTCAGCCATAGCGCCGCGCGCGCGCAGCGCGACACTGTGCGCCTGGGGGATCACGCCTTGATGTGGCGGGGTGAGATGCTCGATCGGTGTGCCTGACACGGGTCCTATCGTAGCCGGAGGTGGGCCGAAGTCAACCCGGGGGCGTGACCCACGCCCCCAGGCGCACTCACCCGGACCTCTAGACCAGCTTCTCGAGCGCCCGAGCCACTCGAACGGCCTCGGTGTCCTCCGCCGGCACGTTGGAGATCCCTTGGGCAATGGATCCGATGCGGGTGCACTCGGCAATGGCCTGGGCGATGTTCAGCGGGCGTGGCTCGGTGCCTGCCAGCCGCGTGTAGTTGCCGCGATAGATCTTGGTTAGGACATCATCGGGCAGCGACAACCCACGGATGATACCGTCCTCAGGTTGGCCCAACAGGAAATCAACGCCCTCAGGAACGCGGAACGTGTCGTCGCTTTCCAGCCAGCGGAAGACGATGCCGGCACGGTAGATCGACTCGTCGACCGTGTTTCGACTGGCGATATCGGTTCCGAAGACGATGCGATCGGCATACTTGAGGAAGAACTCACGTGTCGTATCGGGGTCGTGAGACATGTTGTAGAGCATTTCGATGCCGGGCGTCAGGTCGAAATGGACCCGTGGGTGCGCATCGAAGAAGCGCGCCGCGCGATCGAGGTCAGCCGACAGGAAGTAGAAGTGGGCGAAGATGATGCGTAGGTTCGGGTGCCGGTCAAGGATCTCATCCACCTCGGCGTAAAGCGTCTCTTTCTGTACGTCCTCGTCGCTGTAACCCCAGCCCTTCTCCCTAGCCCACGCGGGAAGCAACTCGGGCTGCCAGAACTCCTCAGGATCGTTGACGTGCCAGACAATGGGCATATCCAGCTCCTCAACCCGTGCCCAGTAGTCGGCGAAGTAGCGATCGGTCACGGGGATGTCCATGATCTGGCGAGAGGTGGGCTTGCCCTCAATCATCTTGATCCCGTCACAGCCCATTGCCTTGAAGCTCTCAAGCTGCTTCACGAGGCTCGGCGTGTTGACGCGACCCTCCGAGATCTGCTGTCCGTGGTTGAGGCCCGCGAAGACGTAGAAGGTGCCGGGATGGCGTGCCTTCATGTAGAGCGACTGGGGAAGTCCCGCGCCTTCAGCAGGGTTCTGGATGGAGACGAGTCCCATCTTCTCAAGCCCCACGGCTTTCAAGATGTCCAGGACGTGGGCCTCATCGGAACTCGGGCCCATATGGACATGCGCATCGATGATGCCGGTCACTTTTGACTGCCACTCGTTCATGTCAAGCCTCCTTAGGTCTGTGTGGGACGCAAGCGCTAGTTTACTCCACATCTGCGTGACGATCAAACGGATCAGCTTGCGGTTGCCTCCATTGGCCCTATAGTAGGCTTATGACCTTCTATACGCAGTTCGCTGAGACGTATGAAACGATCTTCCCGTTCAGCGGGACCGTCTATGCCTTCCTGCGCCGGCACCTGCCCGAACCGCCGGCGCGTGTGCTCGATATCGGCTGCGGTACCGGACACTACGCCGGGGCGCTGGCTGCGGAGGGCTATGACGCGATCGGCGTGGATCTCGATGCCGCGATGATCGCCTATGCGCGGTCCCACTATCCGGCGGCGACCTTTCAGGTGATGAACATGGTCGACATCGCCGGGCTGGAGGGGCCCTTTGCCGGCGTGGCGTGTATCGGCAACACGGCTGCCCATCTGCACCAGGACGAGTTCGCAGCCTTCGTCGATGCTGTGGCGCGGATACGGATTCCCGGCGCCCCCTGGATCCTGCAGGTGATGAACTGGGACTATGTGTTGACCCAGACGGAGTTCACGTTCCCCGTGATTGAGGGAGAGCGTGGGGTGGCGTTCTACCGTGTCTATCGTGAGATCTCGGCATCGCAGGTCACCTTCGCCACACGGCTGGAGGCCGGAGGGCAGATCCTTTTCGAGGATGCCGTGCCGCTGTACCCTTTGCGCTCGGAACAGATAGTCGCGTGTCACGAAGAGCGCGGGTTCGAGTTGGTCCGGCACGTCGGTTCGTATGACGGAGCTCCTTGGGTACCGGATCGTTTTTCTGCTAACATCTTTGTCTTTCGCTAGGTCGCGTCACCTCGCCAAAATCGGAGACTGATATGCGCATCAGCGACATCGTGGAACGCAATGTCAACCCCGCACCGTGGGCTGAGGGCGAGAAGATCCCCTGGGATGAACCGGGTTTCAGCGCGCGGATGCTCAAAGAGCACCTGTCGCAGGGGCACGACGCAGCCAGCCGCCGGCTTTCGATCATCGATCGGCACGTCGCGTGGATCCACACGCACGTCCTCGACACATACCCGACCAAGGTGCTGGATCTGGGCTGTGGTCCCGGGTTCTACACCAGCAGGCTGGCGCGCCTGGGCCACACGTGCACAGGCATTGATCTCGGCCCCGCCTCGATCGCCTATGCGCGCACCGAAGCAGCGCGTGACAACCTCTCCTGTGCCTATCGCTTGGCAGATCTTCGCGATGCTGACTTCGGCGGCGATTACGGTCTGGCGATGTTGATCTTTGGTGAGATGAACGTCTTCAAGCCGGCGGATATTCAGCACATCCTGCGTAAGGCTTACGCGGCGCTTTCACCCGGCGGTTGGCTGCTTCTCGAGCCGCAGTCGCCCGAGCAGGTGGAACGAGACGGGAAGGCGGCCCCATCGTGGTACACTGAGACGTCAGGGCTCTTCCTAGATGCCCCCAGTCTCGTGCTCACCGAGAACTTTTGGGATGCCGATGCTGCGGCGGCGACGGTCCGCTACTACGTCGTCGACGCCACGACGGGTGAGGTCACACGTCACGCGCAGAGTGTGCAGGCCTACACTGAAGACGACTTTCGCCGCCTTCTGACTGCCTCGGGTTTTGCGGAGATCACCTTCTATCCCTCGCTCACCGGAGGTCCTGCAGAGGATGGTTACGCGTTGTTCGTGATCTTGGCTCGGCGCCCGTAACCGAATCGTCGCAAGCCTTTAACCCAAAACCTACCTTCTGTGCTATCATGGGTCTGTGGCGTCCGGACTGCCGGGTCTTAGGACGCTGCGCTTCTGACCTGCGGACCAAGAGCTACAGGAGGTTCACGATGACCGTTCAGCTGAACAGAGTTGTCTGTTTCATTCTGTCGTTAGGTGTGCTCACGGCTCTGCTTGTTGTCGCAGCGATTCTCGCTGCATCAGCGGGCGCCTGACCTCAGCGAGCGATCCCTCGTTGTAGGGCCTGCTGCTCAGGCAGGAGTGGCAGTCTGTCTCACGCTTGGTGCGCGAACCGACGCGAGCCCCACAAGAGTGTGCCCGCCTCGGTCCCGAGGCGGGCACAGCGACGTGACGTAGGGTACGGTTGATGACGCGAACGATCAGTCGTCCCCGTCCGTGTAAAAGGCGACGCCCATCGTGCCCGGTCCCCCGTGGATTCCCACGACCGGCGACAGAGTGCGGGTATGCAGGTGTCTGGGATTCAGGCGCTCGACGACCATCTCCGTGAACGCAGGCAGATCGGCATCCGCTTCGGCGTGAGCGATGGATAGGTCCGCCGGTTGGCGACCGGCGAGGCGCTCCTCAGCGATGTCCACAACCCGCCGGAGCGACTTATTGCGGCTGCGGACCTTCTCGAGGGCGTCGACACGTCCCTCCTGGATGGTCAGTACCGGCTTCAGGTTCAGTGCCGACCCCAGCAGGCGTGCTGCGCCGCCGATTCGCCCACCCCGATGTAGGTACTCCAGCGTATCCACCGCGAAGAGGAGGTGCGAGGCGTGCTGGCACCGTCGTACGGCAGCCATCGCTTCCTCGATCGTCTTGCCTTCCTCGGCGGCCTGCTGCGCTACGAGCACCTGCAACCCCAGTCCCATCGAGACCGAGTTGGAGTTGATCAGCTCAACACGAAGGTCGGGGTTGGACTTCGCTAGATACGATCTGGCCTGGACGGCCGAGGCCATCGTGCCGCTTAACTTGGCGGAGATGAGGATGGCGAGAATGGTGTCTACCTGCTGTTCCTCCGCGACAGCCGTGAGGAACT
>JAXGUU010000121.1:0-10441 GCA_040774145.1 Anaerolineae bacterium | reverse complement strand
AACGATGCGCCCATCGAGCTGGCCTACGCCATCATCGCCCACGGCGTGCTCCTTTTGCGCCGCGATCTCGCCACGCAAGTTGAGGCCGAGGCCTACATTCTGGGACGTTACGGAGATTACCTGCCCATCCTGCGTGCGCAACGGCGCGACATCCTGAGAGGAGACGACTATGAGAAGCGAGTTCGGCGGTATCGAGCGGCGCTTGGACGAACTCGACGAACGCTTAGCGAGATTACATCCACTCAAGACTAGATCGCGCACTGCTTTCGACGAAGACCCCTACCTGCGCGACATCGTCGAGCGCAATCTCGAGGTCGCGGCACAGTGCTGCATCGACATCTGCCATCGGGTGATTGCGCTTGAGGGTGCAGAGAAGCCGACCGACTACCACGATGCGATTCTGCAGCTGGGACAGCTTGGCGTGCTTCCGACCGACTTCGCGCGGGAGTTAGCACCCATCGCCAGGTTCCGAAACATCCTTGTGCACGAGTACGTTCGGATCGACTGGGACGAAGTGTACCGGAATCTCCAGCAACTGGATGATCTGCACCGGTTTGCGTCATTTCTACGCCAATGGCTGCTGAGAGAGGAGACCAACGATGACTGAACTGATCGACATCACCCTGAGCAACCTTGACGAGATCCTGTCCGGCAGACTGGATGCCGACGGGACTGCACGCGCCAAGACGCTCTTTCTGAAACGCCTCTCCGAGCAGGCCCACCGCCTCTACCGCGGGAAGATGCAGACGCTGCCCAAAGCCGGCGTCTTCGGCTTCAACTGGTTCAACGTCTGGTACACACCCGGCGTCTCCGCCATCTCCACCGCGATCCGCGACGACAACGACGCCGCCTACGAGCTCTCCAACCGCGGCAACCTGGTGGCGGTGGTCACCGACTCGACGCGCGTCCTGGGCGACGGTAATGTGACCCCGCCCGGGGGCCTGGGCGTGATGGAGGGCAAAGCCTTCCTGATGAAGTACCTTGGCGGCGTGGATGCGACCGCACTCTGCATCGACAGCCGCAACGCGAGCGGCGAACACGACGCGGACAAGATCATCGACTTCGTGCGCATGATCCAGCCCAGTTTCGGCGCCGTCAACCTCGAGGACATCTCGCAGCCCAACTGCTACAAGGTGCTCGATACGCTGCGCGATAGCTGCGAGATCCCCGTCTGGCATGATGACGCCCAGGGCACCGCCTGCGTCACGCTCGCGGGCCTGATCAACGCGCTCAAGCTCGTCGACAAGCCGATCGGTGACGCCAAGATGGTCTTCCTGGGCGCGGGCGCCTCCAACACCACGATCGTGCGCATCATCATCGCCGCCGGCGGCGATCCGGAGCGCATGGTGGTCTTCGATTCGCGCGGCGGGCTCCACAAGGGCCGCACGGACCTCGCCGCCGATCCGCGCTTCTACCGCAAGTGGGAGCTCTGTGAGACCACCAATCCGGGACGGATCGATGACTTCGACACCGCGATGGCGGGCGCCGACGTGCTCATCGCGGCATCACGGCCCGGGCCCGGCGTGGTCGAGCCGTCCTCCATCGCCCTGATGGCCTCCAAATCCATTGTCTTCGCCTGCGCCAACCCCGTGCCCGAGATCTACCCGCACGACGCCAAGGCTGCCGGCGCCCATATCGTCGCCACGGGCCGCGGCGACTTCGCCAACCAGGTCAACAACTCCCTCGGCTTTCCCGCCATCCTCAAGGGCGCGCTGCTGGTGCGCGCGCGGGGCATCTCCGATGGCATGACCATCGCCGCGGCCCGCTCACTCGCAGCTTTCGCCGCGGCCCGCGGCATCGACCCCGACAACATCATCGCGCGGATGGACGAGCCCGACGTCTTCCCCCACGAGGCCGCCGATGTCGCCATGCAGGCAGTCGACGAGGGCTTGGCGCGTGTCTCGCTCTCCCACGATGCGGCCTTCGCTCAGGCAGCTGCCGACATCGCCAAAGCCCGCGAGACGGTCCACACGCTCATCGACCAGGGCCTCATCGAGCGACCGCCGCAGTCGATGCTGCAGGAAGCGCTGGACTGGGCCATAGAGCAGGTCGAGCGTTAGCTCAAGGAGCACCAAGTGACGGAGCTTGTGACGCCCAACCCCTCACCGGAAGCCGTGCGGCTGATGGACTATCTGCGCGGCATCTCGGGCAAGCACACCCTGACCGGGCAGCACTGCGCGCCCCTCGTCGGCTCGACGCGGCTGGTCACAGCCCACCGGATGACCGGTCATTACCCTGCGCTCTTCGGCCAGGATTTCGGCTTCAGCGCGCCGGGCACGTGGGACGGCATCAACTTCCGCCAGCAGATCGTCGACGAGGCGATCCGCCGCCACTATGAGGGCTTCGTGATCACCCTGATGTGGCACGCCGTCCGCCCTATCGAGGATGAACCGGTCACCTTCGAGGCCTCCGTCCAAGGCAACCTCACGGACGACGAGTGGGAGGCGTTGGTCACGCCGGGCACGCCCATCCACGCCCGCTGGGCGTCACAGGTCGACGTGATCACCTGGTTCCTACGGCAGCTGCGCGATGCGCGCGTGCCGGTGCTGTGGCGACCCTACCACGAGATGAACGGCAAGTGGTTCTGGTGGGGACACAAGACCGGGGAGAGGGGCTACGGACGACTCTACCGCATGCTCTTCGAGCGCCTCGTCGACTTCCACGGGCTCAATAACCTCATCTGGGTCTACAACGCCAACGAGGTCGGCGATGAGGTCCTCCCCTACGCCGCGACCTATCCCGGCGACGACGTCGTCGACATCCTCGCCACCGACGTCTACCACCACGGCTTCGCCCGCGAGGACTACGATCAGCTCCTCGCGCTTGCCGGCGACAAACCCATCGCCCTGGGCGAGGTCGGTGCCCCGCCGAAGCTGGAGATCCTCGAGGACCAGCCGCGCTGGCTCTGGTATATGGTCTGGGGCGAGCTCTTCGCCTTCTGGCGCGAGCGTGAGGCCTATCAGGCCCTCTACGACAGCCCGGTGACCGTCAACCACGAGGACCTGCCCTGGGTCGATCCCTCGCCCCCCACCCTCCACCACCCGCTCCTCAGGTAACGCACGATCGCCTCCGCTGCCGACGCTACAGGCCGCCGTCGATCGCGGTATGTAGGGCAATCGTCCCGATTGCCTCCGCTGCCTGCGCTACAAGCCGCCGTCGATCCTGTCACCCAACGCTCACAGGATGCGCGACACCCCTCTGCCGCACCCGCTCCGCGATCCGGACTCGCGCTCGCGCCAAACGGCGCGCCACCTGGTCGCGGCTGCAACCGAGCACCTCGGCAGCCTGATCGTACGATAGCCCCACCACGTCAACCAAGAGCAGCGTGGTCCGCTCACGCGGCGCCAGATCGTGGAACCCGTCCACCGGCCCTGTCCCACGTGCGCCGGCGGACCGACGGCAGCCCGCAAGCACCTGCTGCAGGATCAACAGACGCACCGAGGATTCGGGCGCCCGCAGGTAGCGCCGGAAAGCCCCGGTCACAGCCTCCTGCACCGCAGCATCGGCGGCGCGGTCATCGCCCAGCAGATAAGCCGCCAACGTGAAAGCCTCGTCCTGGCACGCCAACACGAGACCGTTATAGGTAGCCAGATCCCCCATACCCATACGTGATTCACCGACCTCTCAAAGGCTACATCGATACAAACACGGTGAGAGCCGAGAGTCTGCAACGATCTCCACCCTCTATCTATAAAGTCGCGTCCGCGTCCCAAACGTAACAGGCAATTGACGGGGATCGGAGAAAGAGCCTTGACATACCTCGAAAACCTTTGTATACTGAGCACACGATACCTAGAAACTCTATGCATAGCCACCGGAGGCCGCCTATGAACGTCAAGGGAAGCCTGCAGCTCCTGATCCTCAACGCCCTGAGCCGTGGGGCAAGCTATGGGTACGAGATCGCCAAAGAGATCAAGGCCAAGTCACGCGACGTCCTCGACTTCCAGGAGGGCACGCTCTACCCCACCCTCCACAAACTCGAGAAAGAGGCCCTTATCGAGGCCTACGTGGCCGAGGTCGATGGGCGCCGGCGGCGCTACTATCGCCTCACCAAGGCCGGCGAGCGCGCCCTCAACGAGGAGCGCCGTGAGTGGGAGGCCTACGTTCAAGCCGTCAACACCGTGCTCAAGGAGGCATCATGAACCCGCAGCACGATCCCGCCTTTGAGCGCTGGCTGAGCGCCGCGACCGAGGGCCTGGGGCGCGACCTGGCTGCCGAGATCCGTGCGGAGTTCGCGGATCACTATGAGGATGCCTGCGCCGCCTACGAGGCCAAGGGCCACAGCCCCTCCTCCGCGCAGGCCACGGCTCTAGCCGACCTGGGCGACGCCCGCACTGTGCAGCGCATGCTGCGCCGCGTCCATCTCTCACGCGGCGAACGCCTCGTCGGGTGGGTCAACTGGCTTGCACCCCGCCTCTGGCGGCACCGGGCGCTCATCGCCACCGCGCTCTTCGGACTGCTGGCACTCGTGGTGGTCGTGGGCGACTACCGGCACTGGATCAGCTATCGCGGCCATCTCGATCCGTTGACGCCGATTGCCCTCGCCTTCGTCATTGCGAGCCTTGTCCTGGAGCGCAGGCTGGCAATCTGGAGTTACCCCGCCACGGGCTACCTGCTCACGGGGATCTGGGCCTGGCTCTTGATCAGTTTCGGGACCCACCTGAACGGCCCCCTCTGGAACATCCTGGCGCCCCTACTGTTTCCCCCCATCGTCCTCATCGCACTGAGTGTGATCGGCTTGAGGACGTGGCGGCGCGGTGTGGAACGTCAGATACCGGCCGGGGCATGGCTGATCGTCGCCCTGATCCCGATCGTGATCGCCGGCACGTCCTTGGTCCAGCTCACCGACGATGGCGTAATCTTCCGCACCTCAGATCTGGCTGGAAGGCGCTGGCTCGCCAACGTTCCATGGGGCATCGTCTCGATGGTGATGGTCATCGCGCCCGTGGCCATCGGCCTGTTAGCAGCTGCACGCCAGGGCATCTTCGCGGCGCTGATCCCCCTCGGCGCCCACTTCGCGCTTTTCGTCGCCATCGCCGACCCCACCTACCACCCCACCTTCTACGACGGCATCTGGCAGACGGCACGCACGCTGGGCACCCTTGAGGCCATCATGATCTCGCTCCCGGCGCTGGCCCTCTTCCTGGTCACGCCGCTCTGGATGCTGCAAGCACGCACGACCAAGGAGAGAGCCATCGCGGCGTGGGCGCCTGCAATGATCGTGTTGGCAGCGGCTAACGCCTATGGCGCCGCCGCCCTGCTCCAGGTGGGCACCCCGAACACCGCCGCGATGGTCAATACGCTGTTGATGAGCCTGCGTGCCCTTTTGCCTATCCTGCTGGCGGTCACGCTCTACCGACGCGGTCCGGCAACCATGGCGGACCCGTCACCCGCCGGATTGGGGCCAGACGTGCTCTCTGATTCGGCATTTCGACGGCTTGAGCGGAGGCAGCTAACCTAGCGCTATCTCGCGGGCGTCCAGACGTCATAGATCGCTGCCCAGTCGATGTGCCCGTAGTTCCCGAACCACGCCTCCGCGGGGCCGGGCAGCGGGCCCAGCTCGTCGACCACGCGCACCGGCTCGCCCTTCGCGAGATCGAGCCACCAGAGCGAGACGCTTTCGTCAACCCCTATCCTGACGAAGAACAGGCTGTCGCCGTCGCCGGACCAGAGCGGGCGCTCGTCACGATAGTCGGGATCGTCCGTCACGCCGACCGCCCCACCACCTGCCGCGTCCGCGATCCAGATGCGCCGGGTCGCCAGCCCCTCGCGCGCCGTATCGCCGCCGACGAGGTCGCCGCGGTCGGCCATTGCAGCATAGGCCACGCGCGTCCCATCGGGTGACCACGACGGCGAACTCGCCGCCTGCGGCGACCTTGCCGCCTGCGGCGACCTTGCCGCCTGATCCGGTAGCGAGAGCGTCACGGCGTCGCCGGTCATCAGGTCGACCACGTCCAGCCGCTTGTTGCTCCAGGTCCCCCGCCCTGCTCCCACGACCACCGCGATAGCGCTGCCATCACCTGCAGGCACCACGAAATCGGCGTGGGTTAGCACACTATCCGCGAGGCGGCTCAGGGCCCCATCGGCGACCGACACCGCGTAGAGCGGCGCACCATCGGCGAGCAGCGAAGCGGAGAGGAGCTCGCCCTGCAGGAAGAGCAACGCCTCCTCACTCGCCCATCCGGCCGGCACCGCCTCACCACGTTCCGGCACACCGCTGACGTAGAGCTCGCTCGACGCTCCTCCCTCGACCGGCACCCACCGCAGACTCTGATGCTCGCGCCCCTGCTGCCACGCGTAGGCGATCGCCTGCCCATCCGGACGCCAGGCGAGGCGCCCGATCACGCCCTGGGCGCCCACCTCCGGCGGGACCACGGCCCGATCCGTAGACGTCGCCGGGTCGGCGACCACCATGCGCAGGATGCCCGACCCGGCGACGTAGGCCAGCCGGTCCTCGACCGGCGACCAGGCAAAGGTCGCCACAGGACTTGCCCACGACCACCCCGTCCCATCGACCGTGTCGATCGTCCACAGCTCGATTTCCTTGAGAAACGCCACGTAGCGCCCTGAGGGCGACCACACAGGGTGGCTGTTCAGACCATCGTCGGTGAGGCGCTGCGGCGCCCCTTCGGGCAGCGTCCGGATCCACACATCGCCGTTGGCGATAGTGGCCACCTTGTCCGCCGCCTCCGAGACCTCCGGCGCGCTGCTTTGGACACCGCGAGCAGCGATCCAGAAGGGCCCCTCGCAGCCGCCGGCGCTCTCGATGAGCGCGGCGCTGCCCAGCGAGGGCACCCCCCCTCCGCCGATTTGCACGACATCGCCGACCCGCGCCACGGTCACGCCGGCACCATCGCGGATGGCGATCGTGCCGGCGGCCTCCAGACCGATGCTGTGGTCGTAGGGCCAGATCACAAGATAGCCCGCCTCATCGCCCTCGTCGGCCACCACACGGAGACATCCCTCCGACTCGACCAGCCTACCGATCATGAGCGCGCTCATCTCCGCGAGCATGCCCTCGGGCGGCTCCTGCCGCGGAAAGGCCAAGCCTGGCGGGACCTCAAGCGGAGGAGCCTCTGCATAGGGCCCCACGGGAGTGACACAGACGTGCTCCGGCAACGCTCTGTCCGCAGCGACCAGCTTGGCCTCAAAGGCCTGCAGATCGGCCACGTAGAGTTCAACGCAGTTGTCCTGCACGCGGATACCACTGTCGGGCCGGCTCCCGATCTCAGCCAGATCGTTCGTCACCCGGGTCTGGAGGGCCTCGAGCTCCGCCCAGGTCGCCTCCACCTGCTGCATCACGACCACGCCGTCCAGAGCGCTCCCCGCCACATACTGCCGGTGGATCCGGGGCTCGTCACGCGTCACCGCGATGACGACCCGAAACTCCGGTTCGTGCTCGATCCAGAGGCCACCGAAGACCTCGGCTTCGTCCTCGGCAAGGAGCGCCTGCAACTCACCCACATCAGGTTGCAGCGCGAGGCGACGAACCGCCTCGTCCTGAGAGACCCCCATATCCTCAGCATAGGCCGCTGCGTCCTGCTCCAGAGCCTCACCCACCGTTCCCGGTGGGGGCGATGTCCCCGCGCAGCCACCGACCAATACCAAGACCAACACCCAAAGGCCAACGCGCAAGACGACTGATTTGGACATAGCACCTCCTCTTTCTAGACGTCGCACCACGGCCCGGAGTTCCCGACCGAGTTCATACCCCAGACGTGACTGATCCTCTCATGTTCGGCCCAACCGGTCCAACCGACAAGCGCCGCCGGCACGATGCCTCCCACAACGGCGTGCCCGCCGTCCCGTCCCGGGGCGTCGGCCGCGGCGCCATCAACAGCAAGCTTGCAGCCCCCTCGTCCGCAAGGGCCCCGTCCCGGGGCGTCCGACGCGGCGGCGCCTTCACTCAGGCCCACCACCCTGACGACAGGCTCGGTGCGATGGCCTCCATGTCACCCTTGACACAGCCCCAAGCCGTCAGTATACTGATTGCACACGTGTGCAATCGCAACCGAAAGGCATCCGCATGTCACCATCCGACCGGGGACTCAAGGCGGTCTTCTTCGATCTCGGCGACACACTGATGGTCGAGGAAAGCGAGATCAAGGACGAGACCGAGACCACGCTCAGGGCCGACCTTCTGCCCGGTGCCGCGGACCTGATCCACGAGCTCCACGCCGCGGGCGTGCCCCTGGCCCTCGTCGCAGACAGCCGCCCCAACACCCCGCCGAACGTCCTGCGCCAACACGGCCTGCTCGACTGCTTCGCGGCTCTGGCGATCTCGGAGGTTGTCGGCGCGACCAAGCCCGACCCGCGGATCTTCGAGGTCGCGCTCCACGCTCTGGACATCGGCCCCGAGGAGCGCGGTCAGGTCGCGATGGTCGGCAACCACCTCGAGCGTGACATCGCCGGGGCCAACCGGCTCGGCCTTATCTCCATCTTCCTGCACTGGAACGCGCGACGTCGCACCACGCCCGAGACCGCCGCCGAGGTCCCTGATCACACGGTCCACTCCATCGCCGAGCTGCAGCGTCTGCTCGCACGGCTACGCCATCCGGACGACGAGGTCACCCAGCTATGATACCCCACACCATCGAGATTGTCTGCCACAAGGGCGCCAACGCCGTCGCGCCCGAGAACACCTATGCCGCCGCCCAACAGGCCATCGATTGGGGCGCCCACACCGTCGAGATCGACGTCTGGACCACGCGCGACGGCGAGCTGGTCCTGATGCACGACGCGAAAGTGGATCGCACGACGAACGGCATGGGCCACGTCCTCGCGCTGACCGCGGAGCAGATCACCTCACTCGACGCAGGCAGTTGGTTCGCGTCCCGCTTCGCCGGCGAACGCGTGCCGCTGCTGCACGAGTTCCTGCCGTGGATCAAGGGGCGCGCCCGCGTCTTCATCGACGTCAAGTTCGCCCATCCGCAGCACCTGCTCGACCTGCTGCACGAGACCGGGATGCACGATGACGTCTTCCTCTGGTCCGGCAGCGATGAGTTGTTGGGCCTCTTCCACGAGCTCGACCCTGCCGTCGCGCTCAAGGTCAACGTCAGGACCCCCAAGGACGTCGCCGCCGCCCACAAGCAGCTTGGCGCCCGCATCGTCGAGGTCGGCTTGGACCGGATGAGTGACGAGCTGATCGACGCCTGCCGGCAACGCGACATCAGGTTGATGATCTATGAGAAGAAGCCGCAGAACTTCCCCCAGGTCATCGCCTGGCAGCCGGACATGGTCAACCTCGACCACGCCGACCTCTTCCTCCAGGCCCTGAGGCAGAACGGAGACCGATGACGCGTGCCTGTGAGCCCGGCGGACCGGTGGGTCGCGCCTCGATCAAGGACATCGCCCAGGCGGCGGGGGTCTCGCACTCGACCGTCTCGCGCGCCCTTAACGACAGCACCCTCGTCAACGAATCCACACGCGAGCGCATCAAAGCGCTCGCCCTCGAGATGGGCTACATCCCCAACGCCGTCGCGCGCAGCCTCAAGGCGCAGCGCAGCGGGACCGTAGGACTCGTGGTCACCTCGCTGACCGATCCCTTCTTCGCCGACGTCATGGCGGGTGTCGACGAGATCGCCGGGCGAGCCGGACTCAGCATGTTCGTCGCCGCCTCGCACAACGACCCGGATCGCGAGATGGAGGTCATCGAGACCTTTCACCGCCGGCGCGTCGACGGTGTGATCGTGGCGGCCTCGCGCCTGAGCAACCGCTATCGCGAGCGCCTCGAGCGCATCCACGTCCCTATCGTCGTGGTCAACCAGCACACCGAGGAAAACCCCGAATTCCACGCCGTCGCCCTTGATGAGGTCGGGGGAGCCCGCCTCGCCGTCGGGCATCTGCTGGAGGTCGGCCATCGGCGCATCGGCTACCTGGGCCTCGGCAACCGGCAGCGCTCGAACCGCCTGCGGCTCGGCGGCTACCGCGATGTGCTGCGCCGCGCGGATCTGGTGCCGGACCCCGCTTGGGCCCTCATCGTGCCCGAGTCGGAGATCGGTGAACAGGACGACACCGAGATCGGCGAGAGCCGCCTTCCCGACCTGCTCGAGGCGGGCGTCACGGCTGTCTTCTGCTACAACGACCGCGTGGCGGTGGGCGCGCTCCAAACGTGCCGTGCGCACGGCATCGCGGTACCCGGCGAGCTCAGCCTCGTCGGCTTCGACGACATCGATGTCGCGAGATGGGTGGACCCGCCCCTGACCACCGTGCGCCAGCCGCGGGCCGAGATGGGGCGCACGGCGATGAGCGTGATGCTGGATCTGCTGGAGGAGCGCCCGGGGCACGACTGCATGCTGGCGCCCGAACTCGTCGTGCGCGCCAGCACCGCGCCGCCCAGGAGGTAGGTCGGAAAGCTGTTCCGACCTCTGCTCGGCGGCAGGCAGGGCTCGGGCGGGACGGCTTCCCGCCCCACATGTCGGAGGTAGGTCGGAAAGCTGTT
>JAXGUU010000120.1:0-10457 GCA_040774145.1 Anaerolineae bacterium | reverse complement strand
ACGTTGTCGTAGTACGGTGGATCCGTAACGATAGCGTCAAACGCGCTATCCGGCAGCCCTGTACGCCTGGCATCGCCTCTGAGCACCATGCCCTCCTGTGCTATAGAGGAACATGCAGAGATCACGTCCGCCGCACGAGAGATGCCGCCGGGCATTGCGCCAGACATGCTCGCCCATACGCTCACTTCTGGGTAGTCCCACGTCATAGGGATAGCTTGTCGTGCAAAGACCTGCTCGACCTTTTCACCGCCGGTGTTCCAGACCGTAATGGTCGCCCCACGATTGGCCAAGCGCCCAACCGCAAACGCCAGATACACACTCACCGCCTCGGCGTAGGCGCGAGCGCCGCGGCCCCCGTCGCGGAGCGGGCGTGCACCGTCCGCGGTGCCACCGTCTGCGGTGCCGTCGTCCGCGACGGCGTCATCCGGCAGGCCAGCCGCGATCGCGTCCTGCCGGATGCGCTCGCGCGCCTCGCCCACCAGGTCGCTGAACGTGGTCAGCGCGACGAGCTGGCGCGGGGTGAAGAGATCACGATGCTTGGTCATTCCATAGAGCTGCACGCGAAAACCCAGCGCCTGATCGGGCAGGTCAGTGTCTGGCGCACTCGCTGGAACTGCCACGATAGCGACCTGCTCATGCGTCGCGTCAGCACCATAGTAGCTGCGCCCATTCTGGCCTTCTGTCACGATGGCCATCAGTTGGGCCCCCATTCGGCCCGCCTTCCCCTCATCACGAACATGGTCAAACGGCACAGGGGTGCCGCACGCAATGCAGACGGCGCCCTGGCGGTTGACCGTCCCATCGGGGCCATGGCCCTTGCCCTGCTTCACGGCAAACGTGATCCGCCGGGCCGCGTCGACGTGCGGCTCTACCCAGACGTTCCTTCCCGCCTTCTTGCTCAAGTCGAAGCTGCGCACCAGCGGCATCTGCGCGCCGCAGGCGGGATTGGGGCATTTGACGGTGCGCGCCCAGAGCCAGGCGATCACCGTCTCCCCGTTGGGGCCTTTGGGATAGAGATGCCCGATCCGCTCCCAGGCGCGCTCCCGCATCCATTCGCCGTAATAGCGCACGTCCGCCGCGAGCCCTGCCGCGCCCTTGTAGGGTATAGGGGACAGGGCATAGGTTACAGCCTGCCTGCTCTTCTCTCTCCCCTGTTCCCTGTTCCCTATCCCCTGTCCCCTGTTCCCTCTCCCCTCTCCCCTGTTCCCTGTCCCCTGTTCCCTCTCCCCTGTCCCCTCTCCCCTACTCGCCGGATTCACCGGCGGCTGCCCCGCAAACATCGGCGGGATCTCGATCAGCGCCTTGTTGATCATCACCGCCACCGGGTTCAGGTCGCTTGCGTGCGCCTCAAGCCCCAGCCGCTGCGCCTCGAGCGGAATCGAGCCGCCCCCGGCAAAGGGATCGAGGAGCGGCGGCGGGTTGCCGTCCGTCGCCAGGCGGATCAGCGCACGAGCGGTCTCGAGCACCTGCTCGTCGGTGGTGCTCTCCCACAGGACCAGGCGCTCGATGAAGTCGAAGAGGCGCTGGCGCGGGGTGTCCTCCGCCGCGGCGTTCTTGCCCAGCGGCAGCGCACGGCACGCCTCGACAAAGGCGGCCGGCGCCGCCGGGTCGTCAGGGTCATCGACCAGCGAGGCGAAGATCACGGCGCGGCAGGCGGCGAGGGGCCGGCGCGCCCACCAGAGGTGCAGCGTGCTCGGGTGCCCATGGCGGATCGACTTCTCCCGCGCGCTCGCCTCGTTGATCGCTTCGAGCGGGAGCGCGACTTCAATCAGTTTCTTGCGGGGTGAAAGCATGCGTGGCTTCCCTTCTCTGTTTGGTGTAGGTTGCTCAGTCAGCCTTGCTACGCGTCGCGTATGGGAAGCCGCAGAAGTAGCAGTAGACCGTGGAGTCCCAGCCGTCCTCTACCTTGATCTGTCGTCCACAACACGGGAGGTCGAACACCTCCATGTCGTTGGCTTCCGGGGATATCCAGGGTTCCTGCTGCTCAAGCTCCTTGCCCTCAAACCGGAATGACACTGGGCCAGACCTATGTCTGCCCAATGACTTCTTCATCGGACGGACGAACTGCTCATTCACGATCCTGGCAAGGTTGTTCTGAACCACGACGCCGATGTAGGCAACCTGCTCCTGTGTCCACCACTTGCCGCCAGCGGAGCGCTGTCCACAGTACGGGCACGTGAACTCGACGGCCGCCTCCGCATCACCTTCGCCAGTTTCCTGCTCCTCCTCTTGTGTCTCCAGCATAAAGGAACCTATGCTCTTCTGTTCGAAAGTCTGCAACTCCTCTCGCCCCAGGAGGATCTTGAACTCACGGCAACAGAGAGGGCACTCTCGCCTGAGGAAACCGTCTTCGTCGAGTGGGAACGGAAGACTCATCTCGATCATTCGCCTATCCCTTTCACTTGGCAGAAGCGACGCACAATCATCGTCGAGAGCGTTGATGCTGTGTTGATGGCTAGCTCAGCGATGCTCACCGGAACATCAGGGGGGACAGCACCTCTTCCATGGGCATCTGCCAGGGCATTTCTCAACCTACCGAGGCTGGTCAGTGTGCCGGTTAGCGAGTTCAGGAGTTCCGGAGCCGCGCCTGACAGGTCAAGGGTGTTGAACCCAAGTATGTCCCGCGTCGATTTCCACAGATCGGTTAGCTGCTCTTTCGTCGGAAGGGGCTTGTTCAGCCTCTCATGACAGATCTTCATCGTGCTCTCGAGACAGGCAGTACTGTGAGTGATCGCGTTCTCGAAGCTCCCGTCCCGAATCGCCTCACGAGCCTTTTCAAGGTCCTTGTACGCCGAGTGGAACTCCTGTGCCTGAAAGAGGCCTCGAGCCGTGGTGATCAGCTGGCGCGTGGTCTCCGCCGTAACAAGGTCGCAGGTTTGGCAGTAGTCTAGCGTGGTGTTACGTTTGCGGATCCTGCAGAAGAGGTTCTCCAGATGAGGGTCCGAACCACCGATGAACGGGAAGATCCGGATCTTGGGTAGTACAGCGTCGCAACCGACCTCGCGGTATATCTTCCCGGCCGGGCAGTTGAAGCAGATGGTTGGGTTGACTTCATTGGTGGTCTTGTCCCCCGTCTGTCGCGCCGCCCTGCATACCAACGTGCCCATCCCCACCTGCTGGAGGTGGCAGTCAATGCTGTCGTATTCACCGGGTTCTAGTATCTGGTTTGGCACGGGACACCTCCAGGATTCCAACGACATCCGTCTGTCGGCACTGTTTCGGCTGGGTACGCACTCATTACAGCATCCCGCAGCATGTCTTGTCAGAATGTGCAGGGTCGGCCTCAGGCGTGTTGCTATCTACCACGCCGGTTCTCCGGATTGCTGAGGCGCCCAATCACCTGCTCAACCCTGGTTGGTGATCGCATCATGCAATGCCTGCTCAAACCGCTGTGCTTGTGTGCAGATCTCACACACGCGCGGCCAGTTCTCAGCAATCTTCGGTAGGGCACTCCGATACTTGACCTGCGGCTTCTTGATAGTGTTGCCGTCGCGCTTCAGCAACTTGCCGTAACGCTCAAGAGTGAGCAGATAGCCGGGGTGCTGACTGCGGGTGCCACCGCCGTGATAACATTCATAGTCCGTGGTCGCACAGAGTTCGTCATCCGGAAAGAGCGCTGCAAAGGTCCAGTTTTCCATGTCCTGCGCAGGAATGGCGATCACTATCTGCCCGGGCAGGTTACCACGCTCACGTCTGAGCCATCGCATGATCACGTGCTCAAGCTGGACCACGGTAGCCGCAATCGGCGGGCAGGGCTGTGCGACCTCTGCGATGGGTTCGCCCAAACCATCATCCTGTAGATCCGCTTCGGTCGCAATGTCGGCATCAACGGCGATGACCAGAAGATCAATCGGGTCGCCGGTCTCGGCGGAGAGGATTATCTCCAGATTCGATCCGTTGCGCTGCCAGGTCTCCTCGCACCAGGCGCGGACGCCTTTCCATCCGTTGCCGCGCTCAGCATGCGTGTTGGACGGCTGCAGATCTAGATAGCGATGGCTTCCAGGATAGAGGTGCTCGATGATTGTGATCAACACGAGCGTATCAGTAGACCCTTCGACAACAGTCCCGATGACCATCGTGCCCCCCTAGAGGCGAGGCACGCCACCCAGGCGGCCCATGATCCAAAGGTTGGAAAGAGAGAGACCATCCGCTCGCGCGCCCAGCACACTGTCGGATACCTGCACGCGATGGATATGGGTCGCGCCTGCCGTCTCGTATCCCCGTTCAACAGCAAAGAGACGGATGGCGTCGTTCGCCAGATCCAGCCCATCCAGCACCAATGGGCTATGCGTGGTCAGGAGCACTTGACGCGAGGGGCTCGATTCAAGCACAAGACGGCAGAACAACCGCGTCACCGCACGCGCCAAGCGGGGGTGCATCGCCTGATCGAAGTTGTCAATCGCAAAGAACCGTGGTGCACGTGGGTGTAGTGCTAATGCCAACACAAAGAGCACGTACAACGTTCCCTCGCTCGCATCATACCCGGAGATCTGGTTGCGCACCGGAGCCATCCAGGTATCGGTGAAACGCAGAATCTTCTGAGTCACAGGGACACTGGGTGAAAGAATCTGACGAGAAGGTTCAGTAACATCAAAACGGGCCACCCAATCCAGCAAACTCAGCACGTCGTCAAAATCGAGAGTCCCGAACCGTCCGTTGGGGAGGTCCAGCAAATCCTCGATAGCTTCCGGCAAACGTCCTCCCGACAACCCTATCGGATCGCGCTGCGAGGTATCTGGAGCGATCCCACGCAGCATCGGCGTGTGAGGCGTGTAGATGGCATAGGACTCCAGGTAATCCAGAAGATCCTCGACCGGACGACCGAGGTCCGCGTACCGACGGGCGAAATTGACCATTCCAGCAGAGGGCTTTACTGCTGGGGGGGAACCGTTGAGATATGTCAAACTGCCGATGGAGAAGGGCTTGTCAAACAGACGTCGACGTACAAGATAGTCCCCATCTCGCCACAGACCTTCGTCATGGTACACCCACCCCGACCCAGGTCCCCCGTCTCGATAGTCCAGCACAGCAGCGTACCGCGCGGAACTCCCCGCGTGGACACTCTCAGCCTCAAGTGAGATCAAGCTAGCATCCGCATCTGGGACATCGAGCGACAGTGATGTTCTATAGAGATCAGGCGTCCCAAGCCGTACCCCTCGTGCACTAAGGTCTTTCTCGCTGACGCTGCCTGCCGCGGCAGCAGCCAACATTCCCACAGCTTCCAGCAACGCAGTCTTGCCACAGCCGTTCGCGCCGATGAAAACGTTGACTTGCCCCAACTCCAGATCCGTCAGCGATAGAAGCGACTTGAACCGTTCGATCTTAATGAGGTGGATCATAGCCCGGACCTCCTATCGAGATACTGATCAGACCTCGCCGCCTCAACATCAGACGCAATTTCGCCATCGGCGGAAGCGACGTTTCTAGAAGCCATTCGTTCCACAAGCACATCGAAGCGCGCCAGAATCGCTTCTTCCTGCATGGCCTGATACCGCAGGAAATCCTTGTAAGGAATCATCACAACCTCAGGTCGGCTGCCACGCGTGAGCACATAGGCGATGTTCTCATTGGCAACTTCATCAAACACCGATCGAAATCGCCTCTGCAATTCGGTCACCCCAATAACTCTCTGCATTGCCGCGCCTCCATCCCCGAAATATGTATCCCAATATATACAATACTACATATTCTGCTCTTTACCCGAGGACCTTTGGGCTTCTAGGAAAGCCAAAGGTCTCTCATTGCGGTTCCGTGCTCCGCTCCAGCAGCTCCCGCAGGTTGTAGTCGACGCTCTCCACCCCGAAGTCCGGCTCGCATTGGAACGGGCGTCGCACGTAGCGCGGCGGGTGCGCCCGCCCCTCCTCCACCTCGACCAGCGCCAGGATGAACTGCTCCGGGCTGTTGTAGCCGACGCGAATCTCGGTATGGGTCAAGGTCACGGTGCGCGCCCCCGCCTTGCGGCCCTTCACCTCGATGAAGCGCTGCTGGCCCCGGGCGGGATCGAGGCTCTCGATGTCGTAGCCCAGGCGGTCGGCGCTCACGTCGCGCGGATGGTGGCCCAGCGCGGCCTCCGCGTTCATCACGGCCTGCATCGCGATGGCCTCGGTGACCCGCGTGTCGAGCGCCTCCGGCAGCGTGCGCTCGCCCAGGAGCAGCCCGATGGGCACCACCAGGGCACTCCCCACCAGCACCGGCGGCAGTGCCGAGATGTGACGCTCGCGTGCCAACTCGGCCTTGCGCTGCGCCAGCCGGGCCGAGAGTGCATCCGCCCGCTGCTGCGCCCGCTCGGCGTTCACGCGCAACCCCGGGCGCGCGCCGGGGCTCTCGCGCTCGCGGCGCCGCAGGTCGGCGGCCTGCTGGTCCCAGTAGTTGATCTCCTTGGTCAGCCGCTCGTGCACCGCAGCCAGCGTCTTGTCGATGAGGGCTTCGCGCCGGTCGCGCACGCTCGCGAGGTGCGCCGGCACCAGGTGCTCGATGGCATAGGCCAGCGCGGCCCCCTCGAGGACTTCGCTCGATAGCCAGTCGTGGTGCAGATGCGGCGCGACCTGCTCGCGCTCCTGCGCCGTCGCCGGCCTGTAGTTGAGGTACGGCGCATAGCCCGCACCTTGCACGCGCCCGGAGCTATCGATCTCGACGAAGTGCACGTCGCGCGAGATCGTCCGGCTCCGGCCCGCCTCGCCTCCGGCATCCTGAATCTGCTGGTCAAGGAAGAGGAGCACACGCGGCATCGTTCCGGGGTCGGTTGGATCGACGAGCAGCGTGCCCTCTCTGAGGACCTCGCGATGCGCCGTGAGCGTCAGGTCGATGACGGTGTCGAGCAGGGGGTGGCCCGGGCAGAGGAAGTCGGCCTGGGGCAGGCCGTGCTGCGAGATCAGTCCTTTGTCAAAGCAGACACGCTCATAGGACTCCAGCACCGGCACCGCCGTCTCCAGCTCCCGTGCGCGGTTGCGGATGCGAGCCGGAACGTAGCTCACCCGGTAGCGCCCCGGCTCGCGTTCGTGGAGGCTGCCCCCCAGGCGCGCAAAGGCCTCGGCGAAAAAGGCACGGATGTAGTAGGGCTGCAGTCGCCGCGCGGCGTAGCGCTCCA
Organism: Anaerolineae bacterium; assembly: GCA_040774145.1. Taxonomy (GTDB): domain Bacteria; phylum Chloroflexota; class Anaerolineae; order B4-G1; family SLSP01; genus PWVB01. The sequence continues at coordinate 3,370 of JAXGUU010000120.1, read as the reverse complement.
TATCCTCGCGGATGGCCTCGATCTCGCTCGTGTCGAGCGTCTCGGTGGCCAGCGACTGCGACTCCAGCAGCTGCCGGACGTGATCCTGGTCCACGGCATCGTCGACCGCCTTCTCCAGCCGTGCACGCACGTCGGGCTGATCGCCGTAGCGGATCGCCTCGACGAGCAGCGAACGCAGCGGGGCACGCTCGAAGAGCTCACCCAGGACGTCGAACACCTTGCCCTGCAGCGCCTTGCCCTCGGCCTCCAGCTTGGTCAGCAGCCGGGCATAGACGGCGCCCTCGCGGGTGTCGCCCGCCACCAGGTTCCAGAGGTGACAGACCTCCTCCTGTCCGATCCGGTGGATGCGCCCGAAGCGCTGCTCCAAGCGGTTGGGGTTCCAGGGAAGGTCGTAGTTGATCATCAGATGGGCGCGCTGGAGGTTGATGCCCTCAGCAGCGGCGTCCGTCGCCAGCAGGAACCAGACATCGGGATCGTTGCGGAAGCGGTCCTCGGTCTCGCGGCGCACCTGCCGCGGCACGCTGCCATCGATGTGCACCATCACATCGGTGCGCCCGAAGAGTGTGCCGATGCGTTCCTGGAGATAGACCAGGGTGTCGCGGTGCTCGGTGAAGATCACGAGCTTGCGGCGGCTGCCGTTGCTGTCCAGCATCCGGATGCCGTGCTCGTCGCGCGCGTCGTCCTGAATGATGCTCGCCAGCTCCTCCCACTTGCGGTCGGCGCCGCTGTGACGCAGCCGGTAGGCCATCGCCTCCAGGTTCCTAAGGATCGCGATCTCGGCCTCCAGCTCCGCCGCAGTCCGGGCGGCTGTGGCACTGTCGATGATGGCTTCCTCGATGACCTCGACCTCTTCGGCGGGACCATCGTCCGCCAGGTCGATGAGGTAGCCCTCGTCGTAGAGCGGCATCGCGGGATCGGGCTCCAGCGGGCCGCGCTCCAGGCGGCGCGCCTCAGCCAGCCGGGCCTCCAGCCGCTCGCGACGCCGGCGCAGCGAATGGTAGATCGCCGCCGGCGACGAGGCCAACCGGCGCTGCAGGATGGTAAGCGCGAATCCCACCGTGCCGCGATGCTGATCGCTGAGGAGTTGGTCCGCGCGGTTGAACTCCGTGCGCACGTACTCCGTCACGGCTTCATAGAGTGTCCGCTCGTCGGGCGAGAGGGGGTAGTCCACGGTATAGGCACGTCGCTCCGGAAAGAGGGGCCGGCCATCGAACTTGCGCAGGTCTTCCTTGACCATGCGCCGCATCAGGTCGGAGATATCGACCTCGTGGACACCTTCGCGAAACCGACCCTCGAAGCGGTCGCGGTCGAGGAGCCCCAGAAAAAGCTGGAAGTCCTCTTCCTTGCCGCTGTGCGGTGTCGCCGTGAGGAGCACGAGATGGCGCGTCACTTCACCAAGAATCTGGCCCAGGCGATAGCGCTGGGTGGGTTCCACTTCGTTGCCCCAGAAATGCGCCGACATCTTGTGGGCCTCATCGACGATCACGAGATCCCAGTCCGTATGGCGCAGCCGGTCCTTCAGGTCGTCGTCGCGGGCCACCTGGTCGAGGCGCACGATGACGCGATCGTGCTCGGAGAACGCATTGCCGGTTACCGCGGCTTCGTAGCTCTCGCGGGAAAGGATGTCAAAGCGCAACTGGAACTTGAACCAGAGCTCATCCTGCCATTGGGCTGCCAGGTTCCCGGGGACACAGATGAGGCAACGCTGCACGTCGCCGCGGACCATCAGCTCCTTGATGAGCAGGCCGGCCATAATGGTCTTGCCGGCGCCGGGGTCATCCGCCAGCAGGAAGCGCAGAGGCTGGCGGTTGAGCATCTCGCCATAGACGGCCGTGATCTGATGCGGCAAGGCCTCGATCAGCGAGGTATGGACGGCCAGCACGGGGTCGAAGAGGTGAGCGAGGTGAATGCGGTAGGCCTCCGCCGCCAGGCGAAAGGTCTCGCCGTCAGCGGTGAACGCGCAGGCGTGGCGGCTGACTTCGACCTCCAGATGAGGTTCATCGCTACGGTAGAGCAACTGGGTCGCCGGCTGGCCATCCGCGCGCCGGTAGGTGAGTTCTACGGCAGACGAGCCGTGCCAGCGCGCGTCGATGACGGTGACCGCTTCCCCGGGAATCAGGCCGAGCACCCGGGTGCCCGGACGCAGGTCTTCTAGCTGGATCACAGGCCTACCCTCTCGAACGCTGAGCCACACGCAACGATGAATACCAGAGCATGGGAAAGAGCCCCTCCCTATTCCTGCTGCTACCAGTCCGGGTCGTGTGAAACCGCCGGGCCGTCCCTGGACAACACGTAGATTATCCCCACGACAGGAAATGCGTCAAGATAATGCTGAAACAGGCGAACGTTGCCCTGACCAGCACATCGGCGCCGCAGAGCAGGCGCGCCGTTCCGACGTACCGCAATCGTCTCGATTGCGTCCGGCCTCTGTGCCGCTGCCAGAGCGCAAGCCGGAGCCCCGTTCGGACGGGCATACGCTACTCCGGAGCCGGAGCGCAAGCCGGAGGCCCCGTTCGGACAGGCCTACGCTACAGCGGAGCCGGGCCCGGTCGCGCCGCCGCCTCGGGCCGGTAGGTGAGCCCGAACATCGTGTCGCCCAGCCAGCCGCGGAACGACTCGTTGTCGAAGAACTGCTTGGCGAGCTCCGTGTCCACCTGGAGCAGCGCGGTGATGACCCGCGCGAGCGCCTTGTCGTGCTCGATGCGTGCGTTCTGGCGGTCCGAGTTAGCCTGCGCGTTCTGGTACGCCACGTCCGCCGCCAACCCCTCGGGGATGTCCTCGGCGATCAGGCGCCGGATGCGGTCGGCATCGGACCAGGGGATGTTGCCGAACTGATCGTTGAACGACTTGAGGATCGCCGAGAGGTGCTCCATCTCGGGCTCGGGCGGGCGACCGGCATCGCCCACCGGCACCGGCCCGATCTCGGCGTCCTCATCGGGAAACCCGATCTTGATCGCCGCATGCTTCTCGGCGCGGTAGCTGTCCATGTCGATCGCCTCGAGGATCCCCCGCGCCAGATCCTCCTCCACGGGCGCCGGCAGCTTGGGCACCAGGAAATTGAGGAAGATCGAGAGCTTCTCCCAGGCCGCGTTCGTATAGGGCAGCACCTGGCCCAGGAAGGCGTAGGTGCGCACGAAGGCCTTGGCCTTGCCCTTGAACTCGACCTGCCCATCCTCGTCGAGCGTGCTCCGGTAGTCGGCGACGCAGGCATCGAGGATCGGGTCGAGCGCGTCGCGCCCCGCGCCCCCCAGATAGCGCTCGACCAACAGCTCGACCTGCGCCTCCGAATAGACCTGGGCGCCATCGAGCGCCGCCTTGAGGTCGTGGAGCTTGTCAGGGTCGGTCTCGTCGGAGAGGATCGTCGTGCGGT
>JAXGUU010000119.1:0-10588 GCA_040774145.1 Anaerolineae bacterium | reverse complement strand
GCCCCTTTGACGATGTACAGACCTCGGTCGATCAGCTCAACAAGATGGTCGCAGCCGCCCGGGAGCGCGCGGACGCGGAGCCGTCCAAGGAGCAGGAGACAACGTATGAGGGGACAACCTCCGGGGAGGATCGCGGAAAAAAAGCCTAGAGGTTGAGCCGAGCGACACAGAGACCGAGCCCTCCGGCTCGCCTCAACCACAACCCTACGCACAAGACGTTCCCCAATGGCCCACCGACGGCAAGTGGTGGGAGGGCGGCAAGTTCATCGACCCGGGCGAGGCTTTCCAGGCCCGGCGTCTGGAGACGCCTCAGGATCGCACGGTGCGCTCGCTCAGCGGGCGGCGGAGCCGCACGCGCACCACGCGCAAACGGGGTCGCTACTCAGGGTTTGAGGCCTCTCCTCGCGACGCTTCGGACCTGGCCTTCGATGCCACCTTCCGGGCAGCAGCTCCCCACCAACGCGGGCGTGCGGACGAAGCCGCCCGGGATACCGAAGAGGCGACGACGCCTGCCCTTCACTTGCGTCCGGAGGACTACCAGCGCAAGGTCCGCGTGCGGCGCTCGGCCAACCTGATCATCTTTATGGTCGATGCGTCCTGGTCGATGGCGGTCTCGGAACGCATGGAGGCCACCAAGGGAGCGATCCTCTCCCTACTGACCGACGCCTATCAACGCCGCGACCGGGTCGGCATGATCGTCTTCCAGAAGGACCGTGCCACGCTCGTCCTGCCTCCGACCAACAGCGTCGATTTGGCCAAGAAGATGCTCGTCAACCTGCCGGTAGGCGGCAAGACACCGCTCGCCGCCGGCCTCTGGCTGGCCCACGAGACCATTCAGCGAGAGGTCCAACGGTACCCCGAGCTCGTGCCGCTGTTGGTGATCCTCACCGATGGTGCGGGCAACGTGTCGATGGGGGATATGCCGCCGCAGCTGGAGGCTTATCATGTGGCAGAGCAGCTTCGCGAGGCCAAAGTCAAGTCGATCGTCATCAATATGGAGGCCGCTGACTATGACAAAGGATTGGCTCAATCCCTGGCTGACCACCTGGGCGGCACATGCTACACACCTGCCGGCCTGCATGCAGGCGCGTTGGTCACGATGGTACGCAACCAACTATCGATCTAGCCGCGGAGGCGACAACTGAAAGGCATACTGGTCCCACAGATCGCTCAGCTCCTGCCGGAGAGGCATTGGCGGCTATCCGTCGCCGAGTCAGCGACCGGCGGCCTGTTAGGGCACATCATCACCGCCGAAGCGGGATCCTCGGCCTATTTCTGGGGCGGGGTCATCGCCTACGCCAATGAGATCAAGACGGGGCTGTTAGGTGTTCACCAAGAGAGCCTCACGCGTTGGGGCGCGGTCAGCGCCCAGGTGGCGATGGAGATGGCGAAGGGCGCCTGCCGGGCGACGGGGACTGAGGTAGCCCTGAGCATCACGGGCATCGCCGGTCCTTCAGGTGAAACGGCCTTCAAACCCCTGGGGCTCTACTACATCGGCCTTGCCGTACCGGGCGAGTGCTGGAGCTGGCGTCATCGTTTCACGGATGACCGCCGCGGCAACAACGCCGCGGCAGCACAGGCGGCGCTGGCACACCTAGTTGCCTACCTGCGACCGGGCGCGTGACGTGCGTTCAGCGATGCTCAGCTGCTGAGGTCGGTTTCGGCCTGCGGTCCTTCAACAACCTGCGATTCGTTATCTGCGAGCGCCCGTTCGTCTGCGAGCGCCCGTTCGTCTGCGAGCGCCCGTTCGTCTGCGAGCGCTTGTTCTGCGGCTAACGCCGCTTCCGCGCTCTTGACCTCGACCACGAGGGCCTCTAGGCCGGCCTTGATCTTCTTCACAGCGCGATTCCCCTGCTGATTGTAGAAGGTCTGGCCCAGTTCTTGGGCCGTCTGCGTGAGGCTGAGCGTTGGGTGCCCCTTGCGCGCCAAGGTCCGCGCCGAGCGGCGCATCACACGCATGAACTCACGTTGCGGCTCAATATCACCCAATCCCAACGACGTCACACCCCGCCCCGGGACAATCATCTTCACATCCTGGCGGCGTGCCAACGCGGTCATCGTATTGAGCCACGCCTTGGAGTCGCGGGTCGCGGCCATCATCGGCACATCGTCGCCAACGACGGTATCCCCCGCGATCAGGATCCCCGCATCCGGTAGCAGGATCCACAGGCTGCCTTCCGCGGCTCCCTCGACCGCCTCAAACTGCAGGACGTGATCGCCGACATAGAGCGAGAAAGCTTCATTGAACGCTACCGTCGGCTTGCGGGGGCGGGGGCGGTGTTCCGCCGGCATCTGACTCAACGACTCCATCTCGTCAGGGAATTGATTCGCGAGATCCTCCAGGAAGTCTCGGCGCGGGCGCTCCTCATCATAGGCCATCATAGCGCGCAGCGTTGCCTCAGTAGCGATCAGCGGAGCGTCACACAGGACCGTGCCGAATTGCCGCTCCCGCTGAGCATCGGTCATGACAACGTACCGGATCGTGCCAAGCGCAGCCCGCGCCTGCTCCAGCCAGTTCAGCGCCTGTGCGGGATTGGGGGGAAGGTCAACGAGCACCCCTCCCTGATCGGTCTTGATCAGGACCAGATTGTACGGAGCGTATGAAGACTCCACGAAAAGGCCTGGTGCGACTTCCTTCATTGCATCCTCCTGGACCATGCGCCGGCAGACCGGCGTTGCGCCGGCAGACCGGCGTTGCGCCGGAATACCGGCGTTGCGCCGGCGAATCCGCCACGCACCAACAGACCCGGCGTACATGATATACCGGCAGCTTAACGTAGTCTACGTAGTTCGTGCAGAATGGCAAACAACGCGCCCGCGAGACGCGTCACTGATCGCGGACCTCGATGCCCCGTTGGCCTAGGACCGTACGGAAGGCGGTCATCACCGGCTCGGATCCGTGAGGAGGTGCCCCGCCCTGAGCCAGAGACGGGCTGCCCCCGCCGCGCCCTCCGAGCAACGCGGCAACATCACGCAGGATCGTCGCGGCATCGATGTTCGAGAGATCGTCGCTCCTTGCGACGACCAGATGCAGGCCCCGCCGGCTGTCGGCGGCGTCTCCTGCCCCTGCCAACAGGACCAGCGTCCCTTCGCGCTCCCGCAACTGCCCCGCCAAAGCACGGACCTCGGCGCCACCTCGCTCCTCGTCATACACCATGATAACGCGCATCCCCTGCAGCTCGGGCGCGCTGCGCCATAGAGCGTCCGCCTCATAGGCCATCCATCGGGTCTGAAGCTGTCGCAGCTCCCGGCGAGCGGATCTCTCCCGCTCCTCGATGCGCGTGATGGCCTCCTGCAGTTCATCCCGGCCCACTGAGAGCGCCAGACTCGACGCTTGCAGAATCCGCTGGGCTTGCTGATAGTCGCGCAGCGCTCGTCCTCCACAGAGGAAGGTGACGCGCATCCCGGCTTTGTAGTGCTCCACCGCCGTGATCTTGAGCAAGCCAATCTCACCGGTCGTGCTGACGTGCGTACCGCCGCACGCGGACGCATCATAGCCATCCACCAGGATCACCCGAATATCACCGGAGACGGAAGGGGGCTTGCGAAGGGGCAGCCCGATGTGGTCGTCGGCAGTCGCCACCTGCTGCGGGGACAGGGTCTTCATCGTCACCCGACGGTTCTCCCATACAACAGTATTAACCTCATCCTCGACCAGCCACACCTCGTCCCAACTCAAGTCGGGGATCTTGAGATCGATCGTGCTCGCCTCGCGCCCAAGATGGAAGCCTACAGTAGGTGCAGCCAGGTGCCGCTCAAAGCTTGCCGACAGCAGATGCTGGCCCGAATGCTGCTGCATATGGTCGAACCTGCGCGCCCAATCGATCTCACCGCGCACCGTCGCCGACTCGAGGGGCCGAGCCACGAGATGCCAGATTCGACCCTCGTCATCCTCAAGAACCTCGATCACCGGCACGCCCCCCAGGACACCCGTGTCGTAAGGCTGACCACCCGAGGTGGGGTAGAACGCCGTCTGATCCAATCGTACGGCGTGAACCATGTCGCCAACACGTTCAGCCTCCGGCACGGCTTCGCTGAGCGCCATCGTCTTTTGCTCCGCAATCCGCGCCGAAAAGGTGCGCAACTTGGCGTCTGCGTAATAGAGGCGCATGGTCCGTTGGTCCGACATCACGACCCTTCTCCTCCGTTGAGTCGCACGACCTCTTTGCCGCGCAACCGCTCCAAGATCCTATCGGTCACCAGAGCCAGGTGATCCGGATTGTCGACAAAATCCAGTCGGTCCGAGGGAATCGTCAACACCGGACAGAGCGCGAAGTGCTCCAGCCAATCCTCATAGAGCCGGTTGAGCTTCTCGAGGTAGTCGTCGCTGATCTGACGCTCATAGGTCCGCCCGCGCTGCTGAATCCGCGACTGCAGCGTCGCCACCGATGCGCGCAGATAGATAACGAGGTTGGGTGGCGGCAAGATGGCGGTCACAGCTCGGTAGAGCTCAGTGTAGGTCGTGTAATCACGCTCGCTCATCGAGCCCTGCATATAGAGATTGCGGGCGAAGATCTCGGCGTCCTCGTAGACCGTTCGATCCTGGATGACCGAATCAGGGCGCTCCAGCAACTGCCGGTGGTGCAGCAGCCGCCGCGCCAGAAAGAAGACCTGTGAGTTGAAACTCCACTTCTCCATATCCTCGTAGAAGTCGGCGAGGTAGGGATTATCGCTGACCCCCTCAAGGAATGGCTCCCACCTGAGCCGCCGGCTCAGCAGCGACGTCAGTGTGGACTTCCCAGCTCCGATGTTGCCGGCCACGGCAATGAAGTACTTCGTCACACGTATCCCCCTTTGTCAGCGAGTGCGTGCACTCAGTCATCCAGTTGAGCGCCTGCCTGGTCAGCCAGGAGGCGCAGGGCACGCTGGGCCTCGCGCAACGCAGCCTGTAGAGGTTCTCCTCCGGGCCTGTCCGACGGCTTGAGACGTGCATCATCAGAGCGCGGGGTCAGCGCGCCGCCGATCCGCCCCACAGCCTCAGCCAGGGCAAGGAACTCCCCCACAGCTCGCCACCGGACTTCAGACGGTTGCGGTACCTCCGCAGAGGGCGCTTGCTGCACGGATGCGAGCTGCTCGGCGTCTCGCGAGGACGCGGGGAGGGAGATTCTCGGCAACATCGGCTGTCGCACACCCGCCAGTGCCGAGCGAATCTGCTGCTCAATGGCGTCCAGATCGTCGGGGTTCTGCACGAAATCGATCGCATCGGACTCGATCACCAGCAGCGGCATGGCCTCAAATCCGGCGAAGAGCCGCTCGTAGGCCTGGCGGAGTGCGGCAATGTAGTCACGGTCCATCTGTCGTTCAAAGGTGCGATCACGTCGAGCGATGCGTGCCATCAGTGTGTCAACCTTCGCACGCAAGTAGACCACCAGATCGGGCGGGCGAATCTTCTCGGCCAACGCTTCGTAGAGCCGGTCGTACATCTCCAACTCATCGCCGCTCGGGATATTCAGGTGGGCAAACATTCGGTCCTTCTCGAAGACATAATCGGCGAGCAGCGCACCACGCTGCAGCCGCTCGGAGACAAGCTGCTGCTGGCGATAGCGACTCAACAGGAAGAAGAGCTGCGTCTGAAACGCATAGCGAGAGCGGTCGCCGTAGAAGTCCGAGAGAAAGGGGTTCTCATCGAAAGCCTCGAGGATCGTCTCCATCGCCAGCTGTCCCGGTGTCCCGAATCGCGGCTGAAGCAGACGCGCCAGCGTGGTCTTGCCCACCCCGATGACGCCTTCGATCGCGATGTAGGGATAACCCCGATCAGCCCTTGGCCTCTGAGACATCGGCTATCCCCCCTGTGCAGCGGCTTCGCCGGCGAGATACCCGCTGCTGAAGGCCGCTTGGAGGTTGAATCCGCCGGTATCCGCCGCCAGATCCAACAACTCGCCCACGACATAGAGCCCCCCCACGACCTTCGACTCAAACGTGATCGGGTCGACCTCCTTGAGGGAGACACCACCTGCGGTGACCATACCGGCAGCGATGGGCAGCGAGCCCGAGATCGTCCAGCGGAAATCCTTCAACAACTTCACCAACGCCTCTCGCTCTTCGGAGCGGATGCGATGAACGTGCCGGCGTTCATCTTCCGGCGCATCGCTCTCGATAGGGCTCAAATCAGCCAGCACATCCGCCAACTCGCCCGGGACCCACCCACGAAGCAGCGTAGGCAGGTGTCGGTGAGGGTAGGTCTCGAACTCGCGTTGCAGCCGCTGATGAACGGTCTCCTCGCTCATGCCGGGCTTCAGATCGATCGACAGCACCACCTCGTTCCCGGCTCTGATCGCATCGACCACAGCGCTCGAGGCACTCAAAATCAGCGGGCCCGAGACACCAAAATGGGTGAAGAGCATCTCACCCGTGTCCGGAAGGGGATAGGGGATGCGCAACGGACGTTCACGTCCTTGAGCGTCGCGCGTCCGAAAGGTGCAACGTACATTCCGCAGGCTGATGCCCTGAAGTCGTTTGACCGTTGCCCGCTCCACGACGGTCAGCGGTACGAGCGCCGGTCGTAAGGGCTCAATCGTGTGGCCCAGGCGCTGAGCCATCACGTACCCAAGTCCCGTTGAGCCTGTATCGGGCCAGGACGCACCACCGGTGGAGAGGATCACGGCGTCAGCCTGAAGATCGCCTCCCCTTCGACTCGAGGACCTGCCGGACGAGGTCACGCCGCTCACGTGCCCGTCAACGACAGAGACCAGCTGCACCTCGCTCCCGTAGCGGATCTCGGCGCCATGCTCGAGCACGTAGCGGAGCAGCGCATCGCGGACATCCGCCGCCTGCCCCGATGCCGGAAAGACCCGTCCCCCACGCTCTTCCTGGGTCTCAACGCCATAGCGATCGAGCAGGGCCAAGAGCTCATCACGGAAGAAGCGGTGAAACGCGTTGGTCAGGAACCGCCCGTGACGACCGTAATAGGAGAGGAAAGTGCGCAACGGCGCCGTGTTGGTGACGTTGCAGCGCGACTTGCCGCTAACGAGGATCTTCTTGCCCGCCTCGTCCATCTTCTCCAGCAGGGTAACTCGCGCGCCCAACTCCGCGGCTCGACCTGCAGCCATCAGGCCCGCCGCACCTGCCCCCACGACAACAACCTTTCTATCCATAGACCTCCATCATCGTTCCCTTTCGGCAGGGGTCGCCAACGTTACCCTAGGCCACGCCTAGTCGGTTCGCAGCCCCAGCATCATCAGACGCACCGGAGCGTCTGAACTGCGGTTCTCGATACGATAAAGCTCGTTGGCCTGAATGAGCGCCGCATCGCCCGGACGCAGGGGCCGCACCAGCATAGGACTGCCCGCCGACGGACGGTGGTCGAGTTCACCGTACCCCTCGATGACGTAGAGCACGGTGTCAAGATCGCTGTAGGCAGCCTCCACCGTCGCCGTGCCGGGCGCAAGGTTCAGCTCCTGAAGGTAACTAAACGAGCGTCCCTTCAGGAGTCCTTCATCCAGGTCCTCCAACTCGCTGAAAAGCCAGCGGATATTTAGCGTCCCCCTGCCCGACACACCTGTCCCCGCCTCGTCCGGTGTCAGCGGTAGGCACATCTGCTGAGGCGACTCGGAGACCAGATCGTAACGGACCGTCTTGATATGTGCGGCACGCTTATAGACCACGCCCGAGACGCGGTCATGGGGCGCACGGTTGATATTGGCTCGCGGGCTCGCGGCATGAAAACGCACCGCCGGCACGGGATCGGGCAGCCACGACGATGTGTCACCATCGTCCCGATCAGTGCCTAACCTATCTTCGCCCAACTCGGGTTCGTTATCTCTATCCATCATGTAGATCCGGAAGGTCCATACCCCTTATCGCCCCAGTTCGTCTGTCGGCTGCAGGTTGCGCTTGTGCCGCACGGCGATGACCTCGGCCATCATCGCCAGGGCGATCAGCCCTGGCGACTTGCCCTCCGGCAGATCACGCGACGTGATGTCCAACCCCGCGGGGCCGTGAATGCGCGAGAGATCCCGTGGCTCAACACTGGCCTCGATCAGGCTTGCACGCCGATCGGCCTGCGTCTTGCGGCTGCCCAATAGCCCAATATAGAAGGCCTCACTCCGCAACGCAAGCGTCAAGGCAGGTAGGTCGATCTTCGGGTCGTGAAAGAGGACGATGATGGCCCAGTTTGACCCCAGGGCCTGGGAGCCGGATAACCATCGATCTTCCAGCTCCTGTGGCCATCCAAGGTGCAGAGTTGCACCGGGAAAACGCTCCTCGCGAGCAAAGGTCCGCCGTGGATCGCTCACGATGACCTCAAACCCACAGACCTGTGCGATGCGGGAAAGGGCCATGCCAATGTCGGTGGCACCGAAGATCAGCAGCACCGGCGGTGGGGGAACAACCTCGATCAAGACCTCACCCCGGGGGTATGACTGTCGCCTGACATAGGGCCCGGGCCAGGCTGCCGAGATCTCCAGCAGCACCTCGCGATCCAGATCAGGGTGCCCCAAGCTGCCCAGCGTCTCGCCCTCAGACGTGATCAGCAGATGCGCGGGACGTTCACCGAGTTGCCGGTGCTGTCCCGATGGTGTGTCGATGCGCGAGGCCAACCCCACCGTGCGACCGGCCTCGATCTCATCGATGAACAGATCGTACACCTCGGTCCACCGTTCGACCATCACGTCCATCTCACCGCCGCATGAGAGGCCGACACCCCACGCCTGTTGGTCGCTGATGCCGTAGGCAGGGAAGCGCACATCAGCCGCTCCGCCGAGAACCGCCTCCATCTCCGCGATCACATCGCCGTCGACACACCCACTGCTCACCGAGCCGGCAACGTCGCCCTGAGCCGTCAACGCCATTCGCGTCCCCGCGGGGCGCAGAGAGGAGCCGCGGGTCTCGAGAATCGTGGCGACCGCGATCTCCCTCTTGCCCGCTTCCTGCCAACGCCTCAGGTCCGGGATCAGGTCTCGCATCCGTAGTCTCCCATCTCATGCTGTGGGCGCCACACCCGGGTCCGCACGGTGCCGTCAGCCAACACCCTGACCACCTCAAAGCGCACCCGCCCTGCCGCCACCGCATCGGCGATGCGGCGCTGTTCGCGGGTCAGCATGGACTTGCCACGCTTGATGTCGAGGATGACCAGCTCGATGGTCTGATCATCGACAGCCTCGTCCTTGCTCGCGCTGTAGCCATCGAAGACAACGTAATCGACCGGATCGCCGAGGAATCGGGCATCCGAAGGCCAGTAGGCAAAGCCGGGAAGCAGCGGAGCGATCTGCTCTGCCATCTTACCCTTGAGGACGGCCCTGCTGGCATTCACGGTATTCAGGCGCGTCTGAGCGACCTCCGAGCGATGCTGCTCATGGAGGTGATGTATCTGCGCCTCATACGCCCGCACGATCCGCGCTCGCTCCGTCTCGGCCCGGGCGGCATAGGTCTCGATGGCGCGCTCCTCTGCCCGCGCAAGCGCCTCGTGCAGGTCGTCACGCTCCACACGCTCCCGCGTGCGGAACAACCAAGCCGAGATCGCGACCCCGACCACAAGACCGAGAAGCACCCACACCAGGTCCATGACAGGCTTCCTTATGCGCGAGAGATCTCACGCCGTAGGCGACAACACCTAGTCCCAGAAGCGCGGCTCGCGTTTCACGTACTCGCCGCTCCCCGGCTCCGCAACGAAGGCCCCTTCGCGAACCAGAAACTCGCCGCGCCGCAGCGTGCTGACGACCCGTCCCTTCACCTGCATGCCCTCGAACGGGCTGTAGCCCGCCACACCATGCAGATCCTCGACAGCGATCACGCCCTCATAGGCGGGGTCGAAGAGCACCACATCCGCATCCGATCCAGGTATCAACGCCCCCTTCCGCGGCCAGAGATTGTAGATCTGCGCCGGGTTGGCAGCCATCATCCTCACCAAGTCAGTCCAGGCGATGCGATCCGTCGCTGCGCCATAGGTCGCCATCAACAAGAGCGACGTCTCGGTCCCGGGCAATCCTCCGGGCGTCTTGGTGAAGTCATCGGTCGCGAGCTTCTGTGCGCGCTTGTAGTCACAATGATCGGTCACGAGCATCTCCACATGACCCGCCGCGACCAGATCCCACAGCGCCTCAAGCTCTGCCGGGGAGCGGAGCGGGGGCTGCAGGATGTAGCGCCAGGGCTCCCCACCTTCATAGCGTGAGCGATCCAGGAGCAGGTACTGAGGCGTGGTCTCCGAGAACGCGACCTGTCCTGCCGCACGCGCCTCCACCACCATCTCGACACTCCTGCCCGTCGAGGCATGCGCGATGACCACAGGTGCATCCACCGCACCGGCGAGCAGCAGAACGCGCGACACAGCCTCTTGCTCGGCCAAAGGCGGACGAGAGGCGCCATGATAAGCCCAGCCGGTGTGACCGCCGGCAACCAATGCCGCTGTTTGGGCCGTGACCAAGGCGTCGTTCTCACAATGCACCAGGCTGGTCAGGCCATAGCGGCTTGCCGTCTCGAGCCACCGCAGCACCGTCGCATCGTCGGCATAGTAGATCGGGCGATAGGTCGTGTAGATCTTGATGCTCTGAATGCCCAGCTCGGGCAGAACGCCCAGCTCCTCCTCTTGACCCGGAGGGAGGTCCGTAACCATCATGTGAAAAGCGTAGTCGATGACCGATCCCGCGGCCTC
>JAXGUU010000118.1:0-10609 GCA_040774145.1 Anaerolineae bacterium | reverse complement strand
GGCGAGAGCCTGATGCCGATGGTGCGTGGCGAGGTGGCCTCGCATCGCAGCGAGTTCTACATCACCGAATGCACCTGGATGCGCAAGCACGGTTGGCGCACACCGCAGTGGAAGCTCATGGTGGCGCTGGAGCCGGATTTCCACTTCAAGCCTCCGGTTGAGCTCTACAACCTGGTGGAGGATCCCCACGAGGATCACAACCTCGCTGAGATCGAGCCCGGGGTGGTGGACCTGCTGCGTGGGCGGATGGAGCGCTGGATCGCTCAGCGCGAGGCCGAGACAGGCCTGCCGAATCCGATCTACCATCAGGGCGACTGGCACGGTCACGAGGGCATCGGCGCTTTCAAGACCTCGCAGCAAGCCTATGACACGCTGCACATCGGCAGCCCCAAGCAGGCGGCGCAGTTGCAGGCGGGCGAGGAAGCCGAGGACCAATCCGAGGATGAACCCGAGGACGCGACCCGTAACGAGTAGCGCGTGGTCCGGTGGCGCTGTCGGTTAACTCGTTGCGCGGAGAGGCATCACCTAATCGCTGAAGTATCCAAGAAGGAGTCAAGACTATGGCACTCAGAGTTGGCGTTGTTGGGATGCGCGGCATCGGCAACACTCACGCCCAGGCCCATGCCCAAGATGATCTGTCGAACTTGGTAGCGGTCTGCGACATCGTCGAGTCGCGGGCGGATGAAGCTGCTAAGAAGTACGGTGTCCCTGCTTACTACAGCTTGCGGGACATGCTGCGGAACGAGGATCTGGACGTCGTCGATGTCACCACCGGCGGCTATGAGAACGGCAGTTGGCACTTCGAGCCCACCATGGAGGCCCTCGAGGCCGGAAAACACGTGCTCGTTGAGAAGCCGATCTCCAATGACATCGGCGAGGCACGGCAGATGGTGCAAAAGGCCTTTGAGTCGGACCTCTATCTGGGCTGCAACCTCAACCACTACTTCACCCCGCCCGCCGAGAAGGCCCGCGAATATATGGACAACGGGCAGATCGGCGAGCTGGTCTACTGCCTGCACAAGATGGGCTTTCCCGGTGGCGAGAACACCTACCGTTACTCGCCCGAACCGCGGTCTGAGGGTTTCCCCTACTTTCACGTGAAGGCCTTCTTGCACCATCCCTTCAGTGTGATGCGCTACTTCTGCGGCGACGTCACGCATGTACAGGCCTTCTTCGATCGCCCGAGCTTCCGCAAGGCGTCCGGCGACCTGATGCTCTCGATCAACAGCATCCACATGCGCTTCCAGAACGGTGCGGTCGGCTATCTGCTCAGCCAGCGCGGCGACGCGACCTTCGGCCTGGGTGGCTGGTGGAGCGTGGAGGTCGCCGGGACGCACGGCACCTTCTGTATCGAGAACTGCATCGAGAAAGTGACCTTCTTCCCGGCGCCGGGCAGCGAGGGCGCGGCCCAACCTGAGAACCTCGTCCTGGGTGCCGCACCGCTGCCGGTCGTCACCGAGTCGGGCATCGCTGACTTCGGACAGACCTTCCCGCGGCGCATCCACGCGTTCCTGGAGGATGTGACCAACAACGTGGCTAAGGACAAGCTGCGTGCCTCAGGTCGCGATGCGCTCGCGGCGCTCGAGTACACCTGGGCAGCGATGCAGTCCTACGAGTCGGGCGGCGAGCTCGTGCAACCGCATCCGCTGCCGACCGTTCATGGCGATCCGCGCCTCTTGGCCTGAGTCGACTCCGATGTCGCTCATTACCATCATCGGGCGCGGGCACTCAGGTACCCGCGCGATGTCACACACCTTGTCGGCGAGCGGCGTCTTCATGGGTGAGCCGCTCAACCGCTCCGGTGACCTGCTCCCACCTCAGCCGATGTATGATGCCTGTCGCGTCTTCGCACCCTACGTCACGTGGCTTGGCGACCTGAGCTGGGAGTGGGAGAGGGCGCTGCAGGCTGAGATCCCATCCGAGTTTGTGGATCTCATGGATACCTATCTGACCACGGTGCGCGAGAGTGCTGCGGAGCACAAAGGATGGAAGATCCCCGAGACGACGTTGGTCTTCCCGTGGATCGCGCGACTCTTCCCCGAGGCGAAGTACATCCTCTGGGTACGTGATCCTCGCGATTGCATTCTGGGTCGTCACCTGACGGACGATCTCGCGGAGTGGGGTGTCAGCTATCCTGACGTTGGGCCGGCGCCCGAGATGGCAGATGCGCCTCGGACGGCAGAGGCGCCTCAGACGGCGGGAGCGCCTCAGACGGCGGGAGCGCCTCAGACGGCGGGAGCGCCTCAGACGGCGGGAGCGCCTCAGACGGAGATCCAACCCGATGGTGAGGCCCCGTCCATTGAGCCTGAGCCGGATCCGGAGCTCGTGCGGCTGCGTCGCGCCATCTCGTGGAAGTACCAATACGATCTGGTCAACGCGACACCCAAGCCGGCGCACTGGATCGAGGTGCGTTTCGAGGACTTCGTCCTGCGGCAGGACGAGACGCTGGCTCGACTTGAGGACTTCCTCGGCTTCCCGTTGGAGAAGATCCCGGTCAATGTGGAGGCTGTGGGCCGCTGGCGAAAGGAGCCCAACATCAAGCGCTACGACTTCCTCGCGCCTGCGATGGCGCAGTATGGGTATGGCGACGAGTAGGCGAGCCGGCTGCGTTGCTGACTGACGGCTGTGATCTTTGCACTGTGAACGGGAAACCGGACTGGAGGTTCCTATGTTACGAGTGTGCGTGATCGGCCTCGGGCCGATTGGAAATCTACACGCGAGGTTGCATAAGGCCGATCCCTTGGCTGACCTGGTAGGCGTCTGTGATATCATCAAGGAACGGGCGGACGCGGCTGCCGAGCGCCTGGGGGTGCCGGCTTTCTATGACGCCCAGACGATGCTCGATGCTCTGGCGCCCGATGTCTGCAGCATTGCTACCGCCGGCGTCGAGAACGGCAGCGATCACTACGAGCCGACGCTCCAGGCGTTGGAGGCGGGCTGCCACGTGCTGGGTGAAAAGCCGATCTGCGACAAGATTCCCAAGGCCGAGGAGATGGTCGCCAAGGCCCGTGAGAAAGGGCTCTGCTATGGGATCGACCTCAACCACCGCTTCACCGAGGCGGCGCAGATCGCCAAGCGCTGGCAGAACGAAGGTCGATTGGGGCATCTCCTCTTCGTGAACATGGCGATGTGGATTATGAATCCCAACGAGAGCTCACCCCACTACATGATCAAGTCGCTGCACCCGCACACGGTCGACGTGATGCGCCACTTCTGCGGTGATGTCGAGGCCGTGCAGTGCTTTGCCACCAAGGCCCCGGGTCGCAAGATTTGGTCCACAGCCTCCTTCAACATGAAGTTCACGAACGGGGCGGTGGGGACGCTCAGCGGCTCCTATGACATCGAGCGCGGCCATCCGATGGAGCGCTGCGAAGTTGCGGGGACCAAGGGTCGCTTTGTGCTTGAGGATATGTGGCGACAGGTGACGCTCTACCCCGCGGGTGACTTTGAGAAGCGGCAGTTCACGAACCCGGTCTTCGGCGGGCATCGCGACTTCGACGATACGTTTCGCAACCGGATTCACCGCTTCCTGGAGCAGGTCACCGAGGGCGCAGCGCCGGAGGAGATCGACGCCTCAGGCGCGGATGGGCTCGCGGCCCAAAAAGTGCTGCAGGCGGCGATCGACTCGCTCGAGAGCGGCACGGTGGTGCATGTGTAGCGCGCATCATGCTCCTTAGCGCGATCGACTGACAACGGGAAACTGAAAACTGTAAAGCGGACTGGAGGTCCCTATGCCCTCGAAAATCGGAATCGGCGTGATCAGCTTCGCGCACGGTCACGCCCAGGCGTATTGCCAGCGGATGCTGACGTATGGTGATGTGGCGCTGATCTCGTGCTGGGACGACAACGTGACACGTGGCGAGACCGCG
Source organism: Anaerolineae bacterium (assembly GCA_040774145.1). Taxonomy (GTDB): domain Bacteria; phylum Chloroflexota; class Anaerolineae; order B4-G1; family SLSP01; genus PWVB01. Next base: position 6,740 of record JAXGUU010000118.1, on the reverse strand, counting down.
GCGGAGGCGTACGGTATGCGTTACACGCCGCACCTGGAGGAGGTCCTGGAGGACCCGGCGATCCAGGGTGTGATCATCACCACGGAGACGAATCGCCACGCCGAGGTGGCGATCGCGGCAGCCGAGGCGGGCAAGCACATCCTCTGCCAGAAGCCGATGGCACTGACGCTCGAGGACTGCGACAGGATGACCGTCGCGGCGGATCAGGCCGGCGTCAAGTTCGTGATGGCCCACCAGATGCGCCACGACCCCTCCAACCAGCGCATCAAGGAGATCGTGGAGAGCGGCGCGTTGGGCCGCATCAGCCTGATGCGGCGCCGCCACTGCATCCCGGTGTTGTTCAACGATGATTTCGTCAACGGACCGACGCACTGGCACATCGACCCTGAGAAGAACATGGGCATGTTCATGGATGATGCCTCGCATGCCACGGACTTCATCCACTGGATCATGGGACGTCCGGTCAGCGTGATGGCCGAGATCGGTAATACGGTCACCGACGTGGCACCTGACGACACGGGTGTCGCGATCTACCGCTATGCTGATGGGTCGATGGTGGTGCTGGTCAACAGCTCGGTCACGCTGGCGGGCGAGAACACCACGGAGATCTACGGCGATCAGGGCGTGCTGATCCAGAACTACGATGACCTTGTCTCGACGCACCTGGCGCCGCCTGGCGCGGTCGCGCTCAAGCTCTACACTCGCGACCATCCGATGTGGCAAGATCAGGGCATCGCCATCCCGTCGCACCATGGCGAGCGCATTGCCGGGGTGCCGCGCTCATTCATCGACTGCCTGAAACACGACCTCGAGCCGCCGGTGACCGCCGAAGATGGCCGTGTTGCCGTCGAGATGGTGCTCGGCGCCTATCAGTCGGCTAAGGAAGGACGGCGCATCGCGTTTCCGCTGTGAGGGGACGAGTAACGATTGACGATTGATCCGGAGGGGCCCGTCCGGTCACTCGTCCCCCGTCAATCGTTACGTGGACAGGAATCGATCATCATCCAAAGGAGATCTACGATGAAACTCGGAGCCAATTCGGTTCTGTTTGGCGCCTTCGACCTGGAGGCGGCTTTCAAGTACACAGCGATGGCGGGCTATGACGGCATCGAGCTGTCGGCCATCGGTGGGATGAGCGAGCACCTTGTGCTCGATCGCTGGCAGGAGCTGGCGCCGGAGATCAAGCGTCTCTCCGCGGCCTACAGCCTGGAGCTATTGGCGATGGAGCAGCCCTCGCAGGATCCTGCGGTCATGGAGTCGGCGTTCCAGGCCGCGGTCGAGATCGGTATTCCGGTGGTGAACTGCGGACCCGGCGGCAAGAGCGACGACGAGGTGCTCTTCCAGCAGACGGTTGACTCGCTGGGCGCGCTTGCGCTGATGGCGGAGCGCTATGGGGTGACGCTCTGCGTCAAGGCGCATGTCGGTGCCTCGATTTACAACACACCGACCACGCTGCGGCTGATGGAGGCGATCTCGTCTCCGGCCTTCGGCATCGATATGGATCCCTCGCACATCTATCGAGCGGGTGAGAACCCGGTCGAGGCGATCGAGGCGGTGATCTCGCGCGTGAAGCACGTCCACATTCGCGACTGCAAGGGACGGGGGCCGAGCCCGGGGGAGCCCGCTATGCAGGCGAACGGTCGCGGCGATGTTGATCTGGTGGGGTATCTTCGTGTGCTGCACGAGCATGGCTACGCGGGTCCGGTCGACCTGGAGATCATCGGCACGAAGGGCCAGGACTACACGCTCGAGCAGTGCATCACGATCGCTGCCGAGTCCCGCGGCCATATGCAGGCCTGTCTGCAGGCGTGTGGGGCGCGGTAGGGCGCGGCGTTCGGCGCAAGAGGATCCCGGAACGTCCACGTAAAGGGGTGACGTCTCTATGAGACTAGGGTATATGAGTTCGGTCTGTCCGACGCTGACGCTCGCCGGTCTCATCGAGACGGCGGAGCGCTACGGCTACGAGGGGATTGAGTTTCGCACGGAGTGGGGCCACGCCCACGGCGTTGAGCTGGACGCGACGCCGGCGCAGCTTGCCGCCGCCCGGCGAGTGCTCGCCGATGCGGGCATCGTGGCGAGCTGCATCGCGACGAGTGTGCGCTTCAATGCGCCGGACCCACGCGAGCATCTGTCGCAACGTGACACGCTTCGCCGCTACGTCGCGCTGGCCGCAGAGATGGGCGCCCCTGTCATCCGCACCTTCAGCGATCCGCTACCGGAGGATGACCCGGTCGAGCGCGAGCGGGTGATGCGCCTTGCCGCCGAGTCCTATGCCGCCGTGGACGCGTGGGCCGGGCAGCACGGCGTCGTGGTCCTTGTGGAGACCCACACCAACATGCGCGGAGCGTGGGCTCGTCGGATCCTCGATGCGGCGAACGCCAAGAACCTGGGTGCGCTCTGGCACATCGCGCATCACGTGCAGCGCGGCGAGTCGGTTGATGCCGCCTACGGCGCCCTGAGGGGGCACGTGCATCATCTGCACTTCACCGCCACCGAGGACGATCCCGTCGTCGCGGACGCCGACAACCGGCGCAGCTTTGCGCTTCTCGCGGATGACGGCTTCGACGGCTTCTTCTCGGTCGAGATCATCAACCCGGAGGCGCCCGAGGACGTACTGGCGCACCATCACCGCATGTTCACCCACTTCAAGGAGGCCTGTCGTGTCGCGTAAGCTTCGATTCGGTCTGATCGGCCTTGGTGAGATCGCCTATCGCTCCACGGGGCACGTGCTCGGTCGCTGTAGCCGGGCCGAGGCCATCGCGGGTATGGATCCCGTCGCCGACGTTGCCGCCTCGTACGAAGCGACGTTCGGGATCCCCTGTTCGACCACGCTGGAGGCGTTGCTGGACAACCCGGAGGTCGATGCGGTGGTGATCTCGACGCCGCACAGTACCCACGTGCCGTTGGGCATCCGGGCGGCCGAGGCGGGCAAACACGTCGTCGTCGAGAAGCCGATGGCGACCACGTTGGACGATGCCGACGCACTGATCGCGGCGTGTGAGCGGGCCGGCGTTCTCTGCTCGTCGAAGGAGGGTGGGGTGCGCTATCAGCCGGCGACCGCCAAGGCGAGGGAGCTCGTGGCTCGGGGCGCCATCGGCGAGGTGATGGCCACGCAGGTCTTTGGGGCGGCGAACAAACCGGCGAGCTACTGGACCGGCGGCTACAGCGGTCGCGTCCGGACGACGTGGCGGAAGTCGAAGGCGGAGTCGGGCGGCGGTATCCTGCTGATGAACTACATCTACGACATCTACCGTTTGCGCTTCATCACGGGGCTCGAGGTCACCCGTGTCTTTGCCGAGTACGATACCTATCGCACGCCGGTCGAGGTCGAGGACTTCATCGCCGTCACGCTGCGCTACACGAACGGCGCCTTGGGTACCTTTATGGCGGGATCATGCGCGCCCGGCGCGGGCAAGAGCGGCATCCGTGGGACACGGGCGACCGGCAACCGCATTTTCGGCACCGAAGGCCAGATCGTCTTTGAGGAGGATAGCCTGCTCGTGTACACCGATCGAGAGGTCGAAGGGCTGGAGGCGGGCGCGTGGACGCAACTCACGTTCTCGGAACCGTTCGGGGATCAGGCCTATGTGAGCTACTTCGATCGCTTCGCCGAGGCGGTCTTTGAGGGTCGTGAGCCTGACATTCCATGCACCGAGGGTCGCAAGGATCTCGAGGTCTTCTTGGCGGCCTATCGTTCGGGCGAAACCGGTCTGCCGGTGTCGCTGCCCTGGATGGGTGGAGCCGCGGTGCCTGATGCGACGACCTAACGTTGTCTTCGTCTTCGCGGATCAGATGCGGGCGCAGGCCACCGGCTACGCGGGTGATGTGAACGCGGAGACGCCCGCGCTCGACCGTCTGGCAGCCATGAGTGTCAACGTGACGCACGCGGTGTCGGGCCACCCGGTCTGTTGCCCGTACCGTGCCAGCCTGCTGACGGGCCAATATCCGCTCACGCACGGGGTCTACGTCAACGATGTGCCCCTGTCGCCCAGCGGACCCACGCTGGCGGAGTGCTTTGCAGCCGCAGGCTACGACACCGCCTATATCGGCAAATGGCACGTCTACGGAAGCCCCGGCGGCAGAAATGAGCGGCGCGGGGCGTATATCCCCCGCGAGCATCGCATGGGCTTCGACGCCTGGAAGGCCTTCGAGTGCAGCCACGACTATTTGGCCTCGCTCTACTATGAAGCGGACGATCCGGAGCCGAAGCTCTGGGAGGGCTATGACGCCATCGCGCAGACGGATGCCGCGTGTGACTATCTGCGCGCCCGCGCCGATGCCGCCGGGATGAGTCACCGGGAGGCTCCCTTCCTCCTGGTGCTCTCTTGGGGGCCGCCGCATGACCCCTACGATCAGGCCCCTGAGGCCTACAAGGCACGGTTCCGCGACAAGGAGATCGTCTTGCGGCCCAACGTGGCCGAGGACGGACGCGCCTCAGACGGCGGACGCGCCTCAGACGGCGGACGCGCCTCAGACGGCGGACGCGCCTCAGACGGCGGACGCGCCTCAGACGGCGGTCGTGCCGAGGCCACCGAGACGCTGCGCGGCTACTATGCGCACATCGCGGCCCTTGATGACTGTGTCGCGACCCTGCTGCAGACGCTCGATCAGACGGGCCTGGCTGAGGACACCATCTTCATCTTCACCTCGGACCACGGCGACATGCACCTGAGCCAGGGGCTGCGCACCAAACACGTGCCATGGGATGAGTCGATCCGTGTGCCCTTCCTGATGCGCTATCCGCGTGTCTTGGCAGATGAGGGACGCGAGGTGCCGGTGCTCCTCGACGCTCCCGACCTCATGCCCACGCTGCTGGGGCTCTGCCATCTGCCTGTGCCTGCGACCGTGGAAGGGCGCGATGTGTCCCCGCAACTGCTCGGACAGGCGCCCTGCGATCCGGAGGATGCGGCCTTGCTCTCCTTCCCCGTGAGTTACTGGATGTTGCAGATGCAGGGGATGCTGCCCTATCGTGGCCTGCGGACGCTGCGCTATACCTATGTGCGGAACACCCGCGGGCCTTGGTTGCTCTATGACAACGACCTCGATCCGTACCAGTTGCACAATCTTAGGGGTGACCCGGCTCACGAGGGGATTCAGGCTGAGCTCGAAGCCGAGCTGCAGCGCCGGCTCGATCAGATGAGCGACGAGTTCCTGCCCGGCGAAGCTTACTTGGAGCGCGATGGGCTTGCGCATTACGAAGAGGTGAACTGCGCGTGGGGCAGCGTAACGACGCCGTGGACCTTGGCCCCCTGAGGTCACTCATCGAGCTGAGGCCCGTAAGCGGGGTTGGATTCGGACGATGTGGGCGTTGAGCCACTGAAACACTGAGAGCTGCGAGACACTCTGCGCGGAAAGGAGCACTATGGCTAAGCTGATGATCAACCTGAATGACACGATCGGCGTCATCCATCCGAATATCTACGGGCACTTCGCTGAGCACCTCGGACGCTGCATCTATGAGGGCATCTGGGTCGGCGAGGACTCGGAGATTCCGAACACCGAGGGCATCCGCAACGATGTGGTCGCTGCCCTGCGGAAGCTCAAGCCGTCCGTGATCCGCTGGCCCGGCGGCTGTTTTGCCGACGATTACCACTGGGAGGATGGCGTGGGACCGCGGGAGGAGCGGCCCCAGGGCGTGAACATTCACTGGGGTGAGGTGCCCGAGCCCAATGCCTTCGGCACGCAGGAGTTCGTGCGCTTCTGCCGTATGGTCGGCGCCGAGCCCTACATCGTCGGCAACGTGGGCTCAGGCACGGTACGTGAGCTGCGCGAGTGGGTGGAGTACTGCAACTACGACGGCGACAGCACCTTGGCGCGGATGCGCGCGGCGGACGGCAGCCCCGAGCCGCTCGACGTCACCTACTGGGGCGTCGGCAACGAGAACTGGGGCTGTGGCGGCAGCTTCTCACCCGAGGACTACGGCACCGAGTTCCGCCGCTATGCGACCTACGTGCGCGGCTTCGGCAAACCGCTCTACGTGATCGCATGTGGCCCTTCAGGCAATGACGTCGAGTGGACGGTGCGCTTCTTCCGCAAGCTCAAGCATGACTACTGGGATTTCCGGAACATCCACGGCTTTGCGGCGCACTACTACTGCGGCACGGCGGGGACGGCGACCGAGTACACCGTCGACCAATGGTACGAGCTCATCTGGAAGGGGCTGCGGATGGAGGAGCTCGTGGTTCAGCAGCGCGCTGCGATGGACGCCTACGACCCTGAGCGCAAGATCGGTCTGATCGTCGACGAGTGGGGCACCTGGCATCCCCCGGCCCCGGGCCACAACCCGCGCTTCCTCTACCAGCAGAACACGCTGCGCGACGGCTTGGTCGCCGCGACCTCGCTGGATATCTTCAATCGCCACGCGGATAAGGTCGTGATGACCAACATCGCGCAGACGATCAATGTCCTGCAGGCGATGGTGCTCACCGACGGGTCGCGGATGCTCACCACGCCCACAGGCTACGTCTACGAGATGTATGCACCGCACCAAGGTGGGACGGCAGTACGCGCAACGATCGAAAGCGAGAGCGTCGTCTTCAGGGCCCGTGACGGAGAGGACGATCTGCCGCTCGTGGCGGGCAGCGCGTCGGTGAAGGGCAAGACCCTCTTCGTCACGCTCACCAACAGCCACGCTACAGACGCCATCGATGTGAGCGTTGAGCTTCTGGGCGGGGCCACGGCGACCGGCGGGACGGCGCGCGCACTCACCGGCGAGATCCACGCACACAACACCTTCGATG
>JAXGUU010000117.1:0-10627 GCA_040774145.1 Anaerolineae bacterium | reverse complement strand
CTTGGGTGCTAGGGAATCACTGACATCCACCATGAACCTGACAACAAAGTCACGTATCCATCAGGAACGACACTATTAGTATAATAATTTCCGCTATAGTGCAATATACCCTTGTCGAGCCTCGGAACTCCGCTAGAATGCGAATAGACGAACGTCAAGATGTACTGTTATCCGTAGTTCCGTATAGAGGAGGACCCTATGGCGATCAAGAAGCAGTTTCTCAAGAGCAGACCTGAGTGCAAGGTGAAGTTCCGCGTGTCGAAGGAGCAGGCGGCTGATGCCGAGAGCATGCATCTCGTCGGCGACTTCAACGATTGGGACACCGAAGCCACGCCGATGGATCAGCTCAAGAGCGGCGATTTCACCGTGACGCTCTACTTAGCGCCCGACCAGGCCTATCAGTTCCGCTACCTGGTCGACGGTGAGACGTGGCTCAACGAGCAACAGGCCGATCAGCTGGCCCCTACCCCCTATCCCGACGTGCAGAACTCCGTCATCCTCACCTGACGCACCGTGCCCGGCTGGACGCAGCCAGGGCCTGACCGGGTGGCCTCAAGGTGCCACCCGGCTAACTTGATCCCGTCGCGCGTCGGGGACGCTACGCTTGCGGGAAGATCGACGGCAGGTCAGTCGCCCAGCCCTGCAGCGTGGACTCTTCCTCGTCGCTCAGCGGCTGGAACTCCTCAGCTGCCCGGCACATCCACCGCAGCAGCTCAATGTGACCCGGCGTCACGCCCGCCGTCACGGGTTTCGACAGCGTGAAGCGTACCGCGAGCGAGGCCTCCGCGTAGGATTCCACCGGCTTGTACCAGGTCTTGCTCCAGTCGCGTTCCTCGCCCTCTCCCCAGGCGCGTTTGGCCAATGTCTTCAGCGCCAGGAGGCCCATCTCCTTCTCCACGGCACGCTCCATCACGGCGGGTCCAAAGCCCTCCTTGAGCCACGACGTCCAGTTGAAGGGGAACAGGATCGTATCGAAGTCGAATCGCGACATGAGGGCCAGCGCGGCCTCTTCAGAGTGCGCCGAGAAGCCCAGGAAGCGCACCTTACCCTGCTCCCGAGCCTTCAGGAAGGTCTCCATCGCCCCACCCGGGCCGAAGACCTGCTCCACCTCAGCCATCTCCGTCATCGCATGGAGCTGATAGAGGTCGAAGTGGTCGGTCTGCATCCGCTTGAGCGAAGCGTGCAACTCCTCCTCTGCGCCCGCGGCATCTCGCTTGCCGGTCTTGCAGGCCAGAAAGACCTGATCGCGATAGGGCGCTAGTGCAGGCCCGAGCATCTCCTCAGCATTTCCGTAGGAGGGAGCCACATCAAAGTAGTTGAGATCCCATTTGTCGACCGCCTCAGCCACGTACGCCGCCGCGTCCTCCGCCGTTTCGTTCATCACGAGAATGCCACCGAAGCCGACGATCGAGAGCCGCTCGCCCGTCCTACCCAATTTGCGTCGTTCCATCGCCTTATCCTCCCTTACTCACTATTCATGCCCCACTGTGTCGTCTTACCAGGTCTCCGCGATCACCTCGCGCGCCAGAGAGACCCATCTCCCGAGCCGCAACGACTCATCGTGCAACGTATGCACATCCTTCATCGCAAACTCCACAGTACAGCCCTTGGCCGTCTCCAGCGTGGTACGGATGTCGGCCCGGATGGCATCCTCATTGAAGCTTCCTGTGCTGATCATCGCCGGATTCGGCTTGCGACAGTAGATGATCTCATCGCCCAACGCTTCAGCCATCGATGCCTCGTCACACCACGGCGATACGGAGACCCGCCGCAGGTTGGGGATGCGTTCGATGATGTGCCAGCGGTTGTGCACCGGTTCGCAACACCCGTAGTAGCTCAAGCCGAAACGGCTGATGAGCGGCAGTTGATAGGGAAAGATGAACTCCTCGAACATCCCCGGCGAGATCCCCACCGTCTCCTGCGACTCCGACAATCCCCATAGGTCGCAGATGCGAACCGCCTCATCCGGAGCGCGCCCCTCCTGAGGCAACTCGTTCGTCCATCCCTGTGTGCCCGAACCGACGTAGTCGTTCTCGTTGTTGAGCGAAAGCAGGCCCTCACGCTCGAACCAATCCAGCATCGCCGCGAAGTCGTCCCGCAGAAACGCCATCAGGCGATGCAGCCCCGCCGGATGATCATACATCGCCATCATCAGGCCCTCAAGCCCGATCAGATTGATCGCCGACCACGTGAGCCCCGCCGTCCACCAGTAGCCCGCCCGGAGCCGCACGGGCAGCAGGTCGCCGAAGTGCGCCTCCAGAAAGGCCCCCCACGCCGCCGTCCGCTCTCGATCGACACTCAGCTCGCGAAAGCGCAGCTTGTCGAAGTCGCGATCGAGATCCTTGATCGGGGGATCCCACCTATAGCTGCCCAGTTTGCCCTCGTTCGCACCCCGTACCAGCTCCGCTGCAACCCCGAACTCTCCGATCGTGACCGCCCATCCGTACTGGATCCAGGGTTCGATGACGTAGTCATCGCGTACATACTCGTAGCGGAAGATGAGTTCGCGCAGCCCGCGCTCCAGCTCCCGTGCCCACGCAGCCTCGCAGCGCAAGCCGGAGAGCGGCACCAGCTCATCCAGCACGCCGCCGGTCTCCGCCAGCACCATCGGGCGCTCGCCATCCCGCGCGGCGTGGCGCAGCCAGAGCCGCTTGCGCTCCGCCATCACCGGATCCTCCGCCATCTCCCGCTTCCGGCTGAAGAGCTCCCGCAAGATCACAATGTCTTGGTCTATCACAGGCCAATTCAACGCCGTCGTCACCCTATCCCTTCCTCAATCACCCGTCACTCGTTACGTTCGGGCGGTGCATGGCTGAACCCCAACGCATACTGCCAAGCATCGCCCGCAGCCTTCAGGGTATCTGCATCGGTCACCACGCGGCTCAGGTCCGGTCGCGCAAGCGCCTCCGGGCGCAGGCTCACGCCCAAGCCCGGGCCATCGGGCACGGGCAATCGCCCCTCCGTCACGCGCGGCGCGAGATCACTGATCACCGGGAAATAGGTCTGGGCAAAAGCGCGCACCGATTCCACCATGAAGAGATTCGGGATATGCGCGCCGAGGTGCATGCACGCTGCGTGGCCCACAGGACCGGAGATGTTGTGCAGCACCAACGGCACCCCAAAGGTGTCGGCGAGCGCCGCGATCTTGCGCGTCTCCGTGATCCCCCCGGTCCACAGCGGCTCGGTCATCAGGATCTGCGAGACGTGCTTTTCCAGCCACTCCCGCAGTTGCCAGCGGGTGAGCAGCAGCTCCGAACCCACGATGGGGATCGACGTGCGCTGAGAGAGCGCCTTGATCTCGTCGGGGTGCACCGCGTGGAGCGCATCCTCCAGGAAGAGGATCTCATAGGGCGCCAGCGCCGCCACGATCCGCTCCATACTCGCACGGTTCCAGCGGAAGTGAAACTCAAGCCCGATCTCCATCTCCAGGCCCACAGCGTCGCGGATCTGCCGGATCGGCACCAGCCCACGCTCAACATCCTGCGGGCTGATGTACTGGCCCCGGCTGTCAACGCTGTAAGGATCGAAGGGCCAGATCTTCATCACGCGGTAACCATCCTGCAGGAGCCGGCGGGCCAGCTCGCCTGCGTCGGCCTGCCACAGCGCGTAGTCGTTGAGCTCGCCATAGCCCGTGCACGTGTTGTAGGTCGGCACCGTGTCCCGGCAGCGTCCTCCAAGCAGCTGTGCGACCGGCGCACCGTAATGCTTGCCCATCAGATCCCACAACGCCAGGTCGACGGCAGAGAGCGCCCGCATCTCCGCGCCCGCGAAGCCGTGGTAGAGGATGTTGTCCGCGACTGCCTGCCAGAGACCCTCAATGTCTAGCGGGTCCCGGCCCAGCAACAGCGGCGCGACCGTGCCATGCAGCGCACCGCGGGAGCCCGGCACTTTGTCCACCGTCTCGCCGAGGCCCACCAGTCCCGTGTCGGTATGCACCCGCACCGTAAGCAGGCGCGGATAGGCTTGCCAGACCAAGCTCTCAATCGCTGTGATCTTCATCGCTATCGTCCGGTCACCTGCCGAGGATGTCGATCAGCGCCGCAAAGGCAATGCCGAAGCCACCCACCGTCAGCATCCGCCAGACGAACGCCGCGCGACTGTCCATAGAGCGACGCCCGTCCTCGACGATCGTCTGCGCCACCTTGGCATCCTGACCGGCGGTGAACGGGCTGTTGTAGTAGCCCTGACTGGTGCTCAGGAATGACAGGACCGCCGGTGCCGCCGTGCCCATCGCCGCCAAACCTACCCAGAACATGCGCTCGCTATAGGCATCCGTCGTCAGCGGTCCCCAGATGAGAAACGACAGGCTGACCAACACGAAGAGCCCGAAGGCGATGGCCAACGAGATCCCCAGGAAACGCAACGTACCCAGGATCCAACCCAAGATCTTCTGCTTCACACATCACCCCCATTGCACAGGCGCTTCCGAATGAGCGCCATCTAGATACCCCTATGGTATGCAAAACGCCGGATAGCTCAAGGCCAAATCAAGCCCCATCAGGCAACCTCCGCAGGAGGCACATATTCGTGACGCGCCGGCGCTATGTCGTAGTCCGGCAGGAGCTCCTCGACATTGCGGATGAGGGGGACCAGGTAACCCGACAACCCGATCAACGTGCCCAGCACCCCCCCCAGCACCATCATCAACGCCATACCGGTTCCGGGCCCGACCCCCACCAACCAGGCAAGGCGCACGGATAGCGCGCCGCCCGGCGCCATCGCCGGCTCAAAGACCACGTCTGCCAGCGGTCCGATCGCCAGCATCGCGAACGAGGTCGGCAACTGCGCCAGCAGCCGGCGCGCGGAGAAAACCCGACCCTGGACGTGGGGCGGCACCTTGACCTGCCAGATCGCCTGGTTGGTGCCATTGACGATCGGGTGAAAGAAGAAAAGCACGAAGTTCGCCGTCATCCAGAGCCAACCCGTGCGCCCCAACCCCAGCGCACACTGGCCCAGCAGGTGCAGTCCCGCCGTGCCCAGCAGCACCCCATGCACCCGCCGCCGTGGCCCGCCCCACACGCTGAGCACCACACCCCCCAGCAGTCCGCCCACCGCCCCGAAGGACTGCACCGCGCCGAGCAACACCTCATCATGGCCGCCCCGGGCCAGGATCATCGGCGTCAGGAGCGCCATCTGCACCGGGTACGAGAAGAGGTTCTTGGCGAAGAAGATCGCCTGCAGGCCCAGAAGGCTGGGCCGTCGGAAGATGTACCCGAAGCCGTAGACCACGTCCTCCAGTAAGCCACTGCGTCGCCTCTCGACCTCGTCAGCGTCGGGCTGTGGCACGGGGATGGAGAGCAGCAACCCCACGGCGATCGCCGCCGTGCAGAGGTCGATGATCATCACGCCGGCGGTCCCGACCACGCCGACGAGCATCGCTGCCAAGATCGGACCAAAGACGTTCGCTGTCGGCCCTGCGAGCCACATCAGCCCGTTGGCCCTCCCGTACTGCGCCTTAGGGACCAGCGTCGTGATCGCCGCGGAGAAAGCCGGGAACTGGAAGGCAGCGAAGACGCCAATAAAGGCGTTCGCGGCGTAGAGGTGACCGAGCTGCAGGCGGTCGCCCAGATAGAGCAGGAGCAGCACCAACGTCGCCACCGCTGCTGCCAGATCGCTGAGCATCATCACGATCTTGCGATTCCAGCGATCGACGAGCGCCCCGGCGATCGGGCAGAGGAAGATGGTCGGCGCAAAGCCTGCCAGTACGGTCAGCGAGAGGGCTGTCGCCCGCCCCGTGACCTCCCAAGCCCACAGGCTCAGCGCGAAGGTCGTCATCGCGCTCCCCAACATCGAGACGATCTGTCCGACGACGACCAGGATAAAGGCCTTCACGAACTCCGTCCCGTTACGCTAAGCCTGCCATCTCATCATCGGTGCGATAGATATCCGCCGTCATCCGCGGCAGGTCGGCCATGTCGAAGGTGAGTTCAAGACCGGCGACCAGGGCGACGTTCCTCGCCACCTCCTCGGGCCAGCGCATACCGACGTTGGCGACGTGGACGCGGCTGTCGGAGAGCACGAAGGCGAGGCAGACCGCGTAGAGGTCGTGAGCCTCCTGCCACTCCGGCGCAAGCAGGCTCGCCATCCGCTGAAAGATGCCCGACGTCATCGGACGCATGACAGAGACGCCCACGTCGGATTCGCTCGCCTGGTCCAGCACGTGGAGCGCAGCCGCCTGATAGATCACGTTATAGCGCACCTGCATCACATCGAAAGCCCCAGAGGCGATCAACGGACGCGCCGTCCATGGCTCCTCCACCGTGAAGCCCAGGAAGCGCACCTTGCCCTCCTCTCGGAGCGTCACGAGCTCGTCGAGTAACCCTTCATCAAGGATGTGCCGTACCTCGTTGTCGGTGTACATCCCACCGTGGAACTGAATCACGTCGATCGTCTCCGTTCGCAGCCGACGGAGCGACGCCTCAACGCTCGCCCGCACCTCGGTAGCGGATCCATGGTAACCCACCTTGGTCGCCAGAACGACCTCGTCACGATGTCCCACCAGGGCCTCGCCCACGATAGACTCACTGTTTCCGTCGCCATAGCCCGGCGCTGTGTCGATCAGGTTGATCCCGGCATCCAGAGACGCGTGGATCGTCGCGACAGCCTGTGCTCGTCCTTCAGGCGTGAAGGGGTTCCATCCCCGCGCTTGGTTCACGCCGCCGAAGGGATAGCCGCCGAGGGCCAGCCGCGTGACCATCAGGTCTGTACGACCGAAGCGTATCTGTGGGATCATCGCCCCGTCAGTACCAAGTTGTCGTGGCCGGGAATCACCAGATCTGCAGCGAGCTTGATGCGCCGGATCGTCTCGGCGGCTTGCTCGAAGTCGACCGAGTTATGGTAACCCTCCTCGGCGGCGAGGTACTCGCGGTTCATCACCGCGTCACCGGCGACGATCAACGTGCCCCACGGCGTCTCCACCTTGAGCGCTGCCAGTGTCAGTGTGTGGCCCGGCGCCGGGAAGAGCTCAATGCCCTCAGGCAGCGCGCCCTCAGCCGGCAGGAAGCGGTCGGCAAGGTGGCGATAGTCAGGCGCCTTCTCCTGCCACTCGGCGATGCCCTCCGCCGCCATCAGCCACGTGGCGTGCTCGAAGAGCCGCAGCCCGAAGAGATGATCGCCGTGCCAGTGGGTCGCATAGACCATATCGATCGCCTCAGGGCGTAGCCCCGCGCGGTTGAAGAGCAACCGCTCGAGCGCCTCACGGCGCGGCGAAGGGTCGACCAGCAACCGGTGCCCACCCATCTCCAGCAGTGTACAGGTCGAGCTGATGTCCTCGCGCATCCGCGACGTCTCGCCCCAAAACTTGTTCTGACTCAGAACTCCGATGTTGATGATGCGGAACATAGCGCCTCCCTCTCTGGGTATCCCAACGACTCTACTGTAGCCCCAACCCCCCAGCGGACAAGCCGAAGGACGGTGCGAGACCCCGTGACTGCACGCCGGTTTGACAGATGGGTGCGTCCAACTATCTTAGGAGGATGAGCTACCCACCTGAATTCGCCCAGACCGTACACCGCATCTTCGGGGCAGCCGGGCGTGCCTGGCTGCCTCAGCTGCCCGACATCCTGGCACAGTGCCGCGAGATGTGGAGCCTCCCGCAGGGCACGCCTTGCCCCTCCATGAGCATCAACTACATCGAGTTCACCACCACGCCCGACGGACAGCCCGCCGCGCTGAAGGTCGGCTTCCCCCACGAGGACATCTTCACCGAGATGGAGGCGCTGGCCCTTTACGGCGGTCGCGGCGCCGTGCGGCTGCTGGCCTCCGACCACGACCGAGCCGCCCTGCTACTACAGCGCGCCCTGCCCGGCACCCTGCTCTGGCAGTGGGGTGACAACCGCGAGCAGACCCGCGTCGCCGCAGCCGCGATGAAGGCCCTATTTCGACCCGTGCCTGATCAGACCATACTGCCTCACTTCTCTCGCTGGACCGAGCGCGCCTTCCACCTCACCCGCACCGAATGGGATCCCCAGGAACGTTGGCCCCGCGACCTGCTCGACTGGGCCGAGGAGATCATGACCGGGCTGACACAGGACCCCGGCGATGACGTCGTTCTCCATGGCGACCTGCACCACGAGAACATCCTCTGGGACGATGACGCAGGCTGGCTGGTGATCGATCCCAAGGGCGTGATTGGGCCACGCTGTCTCGAGGTGGGTCGCTATATCCAGAACCAACTGCCCGCCGGCATCGACCCCGAGCAGCGCGAGACGCTGGTCCGCGAGCGCATCGAGATCTTCAGCGATGAGCTCGCGATGCCCGTCCGCGACGTCGTCGCAGGCGCCCTGGTGGACCTTGTCCTCAGCCACGTCTGGTGCTTCGAGGAATCCGAGCCGCCGGATGCCGAGTGGTACGAGGGCATCGGGTTGGGCTATCTGCTCTGCCGGTTGCTCGATGGTGAGCGATGACGAAACCAGACCGACCCGACGCCTCGGGAGGCGTACCCCATCGCATCATCGAGCGACCCGCATTCATGGTTGCGGGCCGCTCGACGTGGATCAGCGGGCCCGACAACGACCAATTCGGGCGCTTCTGGCAGCAGTGCACGACCGACGGCACCTTCGACCGTTTTCGGCAACTGACCGACATGGCGCCCGGACCTCAGACACAGGGCCGGGTCTTGGGCATCTCGCGTGTGGAGGCGGACCCCACGAACCGCTCCTTCAGCTTCCTGATCGCGGTCGAGGTGCCCGCGGACGTCGACACAGGCGATCTTGAGTGCTACCCCGTCCCCGCCTCTCGCTGGGCCGTCTTCGAGGCTTACGGGCCGGTGCCTGACGCCCTGGTCACGGCGGAGATCTATGCTTTCTCCGAGTGGCTGCCGGGCTCCGACTATGTCCACGCCTTTGCTCCCGAGATGGAGGTCTATCCACCCGCCGACCTACCGTACTGCGAGTTCTGGCTGCCGCTGCAGAGGAGGTAGGCTACCGGACTCAGGGTCACGTCCCACGGACCTATCGGTGGTCGCGCGAGACCAACAGTACAGCCTCAGCCGGCTTGGGGAAGCGGTCGCGATCTTCAGCACGGCGGAACCTCGAGACAGCAGAGAACGTCAACATATATGTAATCAGGGCACATCAGGAGGTGCGCGATGAGAAACAGAGTCACCAGTGTGTCGCTTTTATGTGTGGTGTTGTTGCTCTTGGGATGCACGAGGTCTGCGGTCCCGATGCCCCCCCTCGAGGAGCCCACGTCCGCCGCGGTTGCGAGTGCCGATATGCCCAACCCCGCCTCCGCTTACTGCGAGGCACAGGGTGGGACCGTCGATATCCGTACGGATGACGAGGGCGGTCAGTTCGGCGTCTGCGTGTTTGACGACGGGAGCGAGTGTGACGAGTGGGCCTACTTCCGAGGAGAGTGTGCGCCGGCTGCGGAGCCGTCCGGGGACCTCCCTGAGGTTGCGCCGGGCATGCCCAATCCTGCCGCCGTCTATTGCGAGGCCCAGGGCGGTGTGTCGGAGATCCGCACAGGCGAGGGCGGCGGTCAAGTCGGCATCTGCGTCTTCCCCGATGGGAGCGAGTGCGACGAGTGGGATCTCTTCCACGGCGACTGCGCGCCCGGTACGGTGGGAGGCTACCTCCCCGACGCTGCAGAGCTGCAGGGCTTTGAGTACGTCGATTGGCAGAGCTACAAGCACGCAGCCTATGGCCTGAGCCTGCGCTTCCCGCCCGACTGGCGCGTGGCGGAGGTCACGGACCCCGCGGACACGATGGCGGGACACCGCGTCTCCTTCACCCACCCTGACGACCCCTCGGTCACGTTGCACATCGCCTTCAAGGCCGCAGACGAGGATCAGCAGATCACGCCCACCGGCATAGGCGCCGGCGAGCTTGTCGACCGCGGCAGCGTGCCCTTCCTGGGCGAGGAGCTGGGGCGCCAGGCCCTGGTCGCCGAGGGAGTCACGATGGGCGTCCTCTACGGCGGCACAGGTGAGATCACGCGAGGCGAGCACACCTTCTGGATCGCGCTGAACTACGCAGGCAGCCCCTCGACCGATCCCGGGCTGAGCCCGGACGTCCAACGGCTCGCAGACATCATCATCACGTCCCTGCATATCGAACCGTAACTGCCCTGCCCACCACCGTCAGTCCCGCTCAAGGCCTCTGATAGGGCCTTGAGCGGCGACACCCGGCACAAATAAGCTTGCCGCACAGCCCCCTTGCGCTATAACAAGATCGTCTCGTTCACCACCACCGGAGGTGCAGAATGAGGGACGTCATCGTAGAGACAAGGTCAGGCAAGATCCGCGGCGCGATCGACAACGACGTCGCCACCTTCAAGGGCATTCCCTACGGCGCCCCAACCAGCGGGCGGCAGCGCTTCATGCCACCCACACCCCCGAAGCCCTGGACCGGGGTGCACGATGCGCTACACTGGGGCCCCAGCTGCCCGCAGCCCAAGGGAGCCGTGCTGAACATCTCCCCCAGGGTCTCGGCGCTCTTCGGTGAGGGCGACCCGCTGCCCGAGAGCGAGGCCTGCTTGGTGCTCAATGTCTGGGCGCCCTCGGGCCTGCGCGACGGCACCCAGCGCCCGGTGATGGTCTGGTGTCACGGCGGCGGCTTCTTCGTGGGCTCCGGCTCCGGCGGCTGGAGTGAGGGCACAGCGCTCGCGCGCGGCGGGGACGTCGTCG
>JAXGUU010000116.1:0-10637 GCA_040774145.1 Anaerolineae bacterium | reverse complement strand
GCGTCGAGTGGCTGCTCAGCGACCGGGGACCGGACTTTCCCAATAACTACGCCCTGCTCTTCTTCATCGCCGCCCTGATGCTGGCGCTGTCCTTCGCAGCGCTGACGCTAGGAAGGGAGCGCAAGGGCGCGAGCGTTGAGAAGGTACCGACCTGGCGCGAGTACCTCCCGCAGATCAAGCAGCTCATCGCGACCGACCACACGTTCCGACGCTATCTCATCGCGCGTCAGGTCTTCAACCTGGCCACGCTCGCCGGCCCCTTCTACATCACCTACGCTCTCGATGTGCTGCACCTGCCGGACCAGGTCGCCGGACGCTACACCTCAGTCGGCGTGATCGGCAGCATCATCGCCGCCCTTCTCTTCGGCTGGCTCAACGAGCGCCACGGCACGCGACTCACCTGCTTGGTGAGTGTATGGGTCACAACTGCGATCCCCGTCCTCGCCCTCCTCATCCCCCGTGTCGTCACGGATGGGTCGTGGTTGGCCTGGGCCTACGGACTTGTCTTTCTGGTGAATAACGCTTCAATGAATAGCTACATGCCGGGATGGACGGCCTATGTCCTGGAGTGGGCACCCGAGGTCGATCTCCCCATCTACGTGGGGGTGACCAACACGGTGAACGGGCTCACGGCGCTGATCTCGGTTGTGGGCGGCGTCCTGCTCCAATGGACGGGCAACAACTATGCCCTCCTGTTTGCCGTCACAGCGATAGGCACCATCGCGACCTTGCCATTTGCGTTGACGCTACCTGAGCCTCGCGCCTCACAGCGTACGAGCGTGCTTCAGCGGGTGGAATAGGACTTTCTTGTCGGTAGGAGTACCAAGAGTGAGACCCTAGGTGTACGACGACGTTCAGAGGGCGCATCGTCTCACACCGAGACGACTCACGATCGGCGCCATGATCGCGCTCATCGTCCTGAGCGTGCTCCTCTGGCAGTGGCCTCGGATCGTGGGGACCGGTCGTCGCGAGCCATCCCCCCCATCGACGCCGGCAGATAGTCGCCCCCTACGTATCTCACTCTCCCTGAGAGAGAGGGATTATCTGTCACAGCTCGGGCCGATCACGGTCTGCCCGGATCCGGAGTGGCCACCCTACGAGCAGGTGGACGCAGGGGGCAACTTCACCGGCATCACCGCAGACTTGCTCGACCTCATCGCAGCGCGGCTCGGCATCGAGTTCACCTACGTTATCGCACGAGATTGGAGCGAGGCAGTTGCGCTGTCACAGGCCGGAGAGGTCCTGATCCTGCCCTTCCTCAACCAGACCCCCTCAAGGGAGGAGTGGTTGGTCTTCAGCGACCCTCTGCTTGTCGATGCCGCCGTCTTCGTGACACGCGAGGAACACCCCTTCATCACCGATGCCTCCCAGTTGACCGACCGCACTCTCGTATTACCTCCCGGCACCTCGGTGGAGGAGCACGTCAGGAACGACTTCCCCAACCTGACGATCGTGAATGTCACATCCGAGATCGAAGCCTTCACGGCGGTCTCTAACCGTGAGGCGGATATGACACTCCGCTCGCTGACCGTCGCCGCCTACACGATTCGCAAAGAGGGCCTGTTCAACCTGATGATCGCAGGCCAAGCACCCGATCCCTATCTCTATCTGCTCCGCATGGGCGTGCTGAAGGATGAACCAATGCTGCGCGACATCCTCAACAAGGGCATCGCCACGATCACACCCCGCGAGCGTGAGGAGATCATCAATCGCCACGTCAACATCACCGTCGTCCGACCTGTCGATTACGGCCTGATCTTCCGTGTCGCCGCAGTCCTGGTCGGTCTGATCGGCGTTGCCTTTTACATGAACATCCGCCTCAACAAAGTGAACGCCGCGTTGCGGGAGAGCGAGCGCAGCAAGTCCGTGCTGCTCGCGAACCTGCCGGGTATGGCCTACCGCTGCCGCTATGACCGCCAATGGACGATGGAGTTTGTCTCCGGGGGCTGCCTGGCGCTGACCGGGTACCACAGCGAGGACCTGCTCGGCAATCGCCTCGTCGCCTACAACGACATCATCGCGCCGGAAGATCGCGAGCGGGTCTGGGAGCGGTGGCAGCAAGCGGCGGCGGCACAACAGCCGGCGCTGTTGGAGTATCGCATCATGACGGCAGGCGGTGAGGAGAAGTGGGTCTATGAACGGGGCATCGTCGTGGACAGCGGCGATGACGACACGCCACGGATCGAGGGATTGATCATCGACATCACCGAGCGTCAGGCCCTGGGCGAGCTCGTGGAGAATGCCGTGGTCTTCACACCACCTGGAGGCCGGGTCACCATCAAAGCGGATCTCACCGAGGACGACTGGATCGCCGTCTCCGTCGAGGACACCGGTCCCGGTGTATCGAGGGAGGAGCTGCAGCACCTCTTTGAGCGCTTCTTCCGCGGGCGTCTAGCGGAATCGGGCCACACCGCCGGTGTGGGGCTGGGCCTGCCGATCGCCCGGCAGATCGCCGAGGCTCACGGAGGCGAGATCACCGTACAGAGCGCCGAGGGCCAGGGCAGTACCTTCACATTGCGGCTGCGGGCCGTCGCGTCATAGGTAGGTCGGCGCCGCTTGCTCTCGCAGGCCCGCACGCCTAGACACGGTGCCGGATGACGCTACAATGACCCCCGATATGGTAGCGCTTCTCCTGATCACTGAAGCGAGCGCCGGGCTGATGGCGCCGGACAAGGCGCTGAGTCCGGCAGAGGCCACGTGATACCGGAGGCGGCTACCCACGACAGGATGGCATGCCGGAGGTTGCGAGTGACCAAGAAACGACCCCATCGGGACAAAGGCCTGACCCAGCCGCCCGATGCACCGGACGCCCTCACACCCGAGGAGATGCGTCGGGTGATCCGTGAGCTTAAGGCGAACCAGGTCGACCTGGAGGCATCACGGGAGCGGTACCGTGAGCTCTACGATCTGGCGCCAGTCGGCTACTGCATCATCTCGGAGAGCGACCTGATCGATGACGCCAACCTCACGATGGCCGAAATCCTCGGCGTGACCCGCCAGGATCTCCTCAACCGACCGTTGAGCCGCTTCATCCACGGCGACGACCGAGAGCGCTATGCGCTGCACCGGGCCCGACTCTTCCAGACCCAGGAGCCGCAGGCGTGTGAGGTGCGCCTCTACGGCGTGGACCGCGCTCCTTCCTGGGCCCGCCTGGAAGCGACGGTGACGCGCTGTCACTCCGGATCCCCCATTGGTCGTATCGCCATCAGCGACATCGACGAGCACAAGCGGACCGAGCTCGCCCTGCGGGCAAGCGAGCGCCGGCTGCAGGCGATACTCAACAGCTTGCTGAACGGATTCGTGCTCTACGAATCGGTCTTCGCTGACGACGGCACCTTCGTCAGCTGTCGCTTCGTCTATGTCAACGAGGCCTTCGAGCGTCTCATGGGCGTCCCGAGCTCCGAGTTCGTGGGCAGGACGGTGCATGAGGTATGGCCCGGGACCGAGGCCGGCTGGATCGAGGCCTACGCCGAGGTGGCGCTGACCGGCGAACCCCGTATCTTCGAGAGGTACCACACCACCACCGGCAGGCTCTACCATTGCAGTGCCTACCGCCCCGACGACAGCCCGCAGCGCTTCTGCGTGGTCTTCGAGGACGTTACAGAACGGCGCCGCACCGAGGAGCAACTCGCCGCGGACGATGCCCTCCTTCGCATGGCCGGTAGGACCGCCGCGTTCGGCGGCTGGTCCCACGATCTGAGGAGCGGTGTCACCTCCTGGTCCGACGCCGTTGCCGACATTCACGAGGTGCCTCGGGGATACGCCCCCAACCCGCAGACGGGCATCAAGTTCTACGCGCCCGAGTGGCGCGAGCGGATCACACAAGTCTTCGCCGACTGTGTGGAAAAGGGCATCCCCTATGACGAGGAGATGGAACTGATCACGCGCACGGGCCGGCGCGTCTGGGTCCACACCAGCGGCGCGGCCATCCGCGATGAGACAGGCGCAATCGTGAGGGTCCAAGGAGCTTTCCAGGACATCACCAAACGCAAGCGCATCGAGCAGGACTATCAGGCGCTCTTTCGCGAGATGATCGATGCCTTTGCCCTGCATGAGATCATCTGCGATGCAGAGGGCCGCCCGGTCGATTATCGCTTCCTCACCGTCAATCCTGCCTTTGAACGGATGACCGGCCTGAGGGCCCGGGACATCGTAGGGCACACAGTCTTCGAGGTGCTGCCGGGCACCGAACGACACTGGATCGAGAGCTACGGTCACGTCGCCTTGACCGGCGAGCCGGCCCACTTCGACAATTACTCGGCGGAGCTCGATGCTCACTACGAGGTCAGGGCCTATCAGCCTTCACCCGGGCAGTTCGCGACCATCTTCACCGATGTCTCCCACCGACGGCACCTGGAGCACCAGCTACACCAACAGGCACGGTTGGCCGCGGTCGGGCAGCTAGCGGCGGGCATCGCGCACGACTTCCGCAACCTCCTTACCACCATCATCCTCTACACCCAGCTCTCACAGCGAAAGCCGGACCTCCCGCCCGAGGTAAGTCGCGCCTTGGAGACGATCCTGGAGGAGTCCCACAAGGCCGTCGACCTCGTCCAGCAGATTCTGGACTTCAGCAGTCGTGCCATCGCCACCCTCAAACCCCTCGACCTCCAGGCTACCATCGAGACCGTTCTTGCCACGCTGCGGCGCACCCTGCCCGAGGACATTCGGCTCTCCTTCTCTGCGGACGCGGCGAGCTTCACCATCGAGGGCGATGCCGGACGCCTCGAGCAGGCCCTCATCAACCTCGCCCTCAACGCCCGCGACGCCATGCCTAACGGCGGCACGCTGGACATCGCCCTCACTCGCTTTCGGCTCCTGCCCCACGCGCTGCCGCCTGTGGCCGACATGCAGCCGGGCCATTGGATCCGCCTCTCCGTCACCGATACCGGGACCGGCATGTCCGATCAGGTCTATGCCCATCTCTTCGAGCCCTTCTTCACCACCAAAGAGGTCGGCAAGGGGACCGGCCTCGGCCTGGCCCAGGTCTACGGCATCATCCGCCTCCACCAGGGCTTCATCGACGTCACCACCCGACTCGGCTTTGGCACCACCTTCGACCTCTACCTTCCCGCCGCGGAGAGCGATTCTGACGCGCCTGCTGACGAGCCCCTGACCGCTCCCTTGGGCCACGGTGAGACCCTCCTTCTCGTCGAGGACAACGAAAGACTCCGCGAGGGCGAGCAGCAACTCCTCGAGGCCCTCGGGTACCGCGTGATCACCGCCGCCGATGGTCACGCGGCCCTTGAACGCTTCACCACCGCCGACCCACCGGTCGACTTGCTCATCACCGATATCGTGATGCCCGAGATGGGCGGGAAGGCCTTGCTCCAGGAGCTTCGGCGTCGCACACCCGGTCTGCAGGCGCTGGGCGTCACCGGCTATCCCCTTCAGGACACCGCCGATGACCTGAAGGAGGCCGGCTTCCTGGAGATCTTCGTCAAACCCTTTCAGATCGAACAGATCGCACACGCCATCCGCCGTGCATTGGCTGCGTCCTAGGCAGGGAAAAGCCGCATCCTATCACCTGCCCCGTAGGCGACGACGGCCCGTCACTCACCACGGCATGAGACCAAAGGAGACCACCCATGGATCTAGCGATCAACTGCGCCCATAGCATCGGGGAGCTGCGCCCCATATGGCATAGCACCGGCTTCACCCCCGCTAATCTGCTGCTCGATGCGGATATGCGTCAGGCGATGGCCTACCTGGGCGCGGTGCCCCACCACGGGATCACCTGGGTGCGCATCCACTATCTGCTGGAGCTGGTCACGGCAGACGGGCTGGGCGGCCCCTCTCCAACCTACGATTGGTCGCGGCTTGACCGGGCGCTGGATGTGCTCGTCCGCCACAGCCTCAAGCCCTTCTTCGAGCTGATGGGCTTCCCGGGTGGGACGCGGGCGTTTGACGATTTCACCGACCTTAGCCTGGCGGAGGCCGGGCGCCACCTCGTCCGCGAACTGGCCCGCCACCTGATCGCCCGCTACGGACAGGACGAGGTCCGCAGCTGGTTCTTCGAGACGTGGAACGAGCCCGATGTGGGCTTCTGGCAGCAGGGCGATGAGGCCTTCTGCATCTATTACGACGCCTGCAGCGCAGGCCTCGCCGATGCCGATCCCGAGCTGCGGCTCGGCGGTCCGGGCACCTGCCGGAACCTCTCCCCGACGCTGCTGACCTTCCTGGCCCACTGCGACAGCGGCACCAACGCCCTCACCGGCGCACCGGCCCATCGTCCGGCCTTCATCTCGGTCCACGAGAAGGGCGTGCGCGAGCATCGTGAGGACCTCACGCCCGACACGATGGGCATCGTCGAACGCGAAGCGCGCATCATCGACCACATCCGCAGCCATCACCCCGCCCTGGCGCACCTGCCCTTCAGCAACAACGAGTGCGATCCGCAGGTCGGCTGGGGTACGGTCCATACGTGGCGCGCGCGACCCTACTACGCCGCCCTCGTCGCCAAGGTCATCCATCAGCATCTGGTCAAGCTCGTCGACGAGCGCGACGTCGACTACTTGCTCCTATCCAACGATAACGGCTTTCTCGGTACGTGGGGCCACCGCACGCTCCTCACGCGCCTCTCAGAGCACGACCACATCGACCATGGGCAAGCCGACGGACGCCGCAACGCCCCAAGGCTCAAGGAGGACCCCCGGCGTCGCCGCTTTGAACTCATCAAGAAGCCCGTCCTCCAGGTGATGACGCTCCTCGCGCTGTTGGGCGACGAGCGCTGTGCGGTCACCGGCGCGCCCGACGTCTCAGCGCCCCTGGGCGTCATCGCCACACGGCGCGGCGATGGACAGATCGCGATTCTGCTCTATAACAGCGATGATCGGAGCACGGTTGGAGGCATCACGACGCGCGTGGCGCTCCATCTCGAGGGCGTGCCGTTCGAGCGCGCGATGCTGGCCCACTACGTCATCGGTGGTGACGCAGTGGACCCGTTCTCGGTCTGGGAGCGCATGGGCGCGCCCGATCACCCGACGTCTGCGCAACTTGCCGAGCTACGCGAGCATCAGGACGTGCAGCCGGCCACACCGGCGCGCGAGGTGCAGATAGTCGGCGGGCGCTTAACCACCGACGTCGAGCTAGCGTTGCCGGGGGTCGCCCTACTGCTGTTCACGGCGGACCCGCAGGTCACACCGCCGAAGGTCAACGGATTGAGCGCGGAACGGTATGAGGGTATCGAGGGAGAGGGGCAGGTGCTGCTAACGTGGCACGCAGTCGACTCACGGGCGCTGCGTACCTATGAGGTGCTCTTCACACCGGCGCAAGGGGATGACGTGCCCGCCGAAGCGATGCGGCTCAACCGCAGCGACCTGCTGGATGCGGCCTTTCTCGTCATCCGACCGCGCCAAGGACACTATCAGGTCCGAGCAGTAGATCAGTGGGATCGAGGCGGGGAACCATCGGACCCCGTCATCATCTAGGAAGATCACAAAGGAGACGATCAGATGACAACGTTCAACGGCTTAGGTATGCATATGGGTAACCTGACGCGCCTGTCCAACGCACAGACGCGTTCCATCAGCCCCGAGAACTTCACGGGTGAGAAGGGTTGCGGCGGCATGGCGATCGAGGGCACCGGCGCCGGCTGTGCCCGCGACCTCGGTCGGGGATGGAAGATCTCACCGTCGGTCGTCATCCAACCGGGTGAGACCTTCGACCTTGCCGACATCGAGGGCCCCGGTGCGATCCAGCAGATCTGGATGACGCCCACGGGCAACTGGCGATTCAGCATCCTGCGCATCTACTGGGACGGTCAGGAACAGCCCTCGGTCGAGTGCCCCATCGGCGACTTCTTCGCGATGGGTTGGGGAGAGTACGCCCAGCTCTCATCGCTGGCGGTGTGCGTAAACCCGGGCAGCGCCTTCAACAGCTACTGGGAGATGCCTTTCCGGAAGCACTGCCGTATGACCTTCACCAATATCGCCGACGAACCGATGGTCCTCTACTACCAGATCAACTACACGCTGACCGAGGTGCCTGAGGACAACGCCTACTTCCACGCGCAGTTCCGCCGCGTCAACCCCCTGCCCTACAAGGACGTCTACACCCTCCTCGACGGCGTCCAGGGGCGCGGTCACTATGTCGGCACCTACATGGCCTGGGGAGTCAACAACAACGGCTGGTGGGGCGAGGGCGAGATCAAGTTCTTCATGGACGGCGACGATGAGTTCCCCACGATCTGCGGTACGGGCACCGAGGACTACTTCTGCGGATCCTACAACTTCGAGAACAAGGTGTTGCGCCAGTATCAACCCTTCACGACGCCCTACGCGGGCCTGCACCAGGTCATCAAACCCGATGGCCTCTATCGCTCGCAACAGCGCTTCGGCATGTACCGCTGGCACATCACCGACCCGATCCGCTTCCAGCAGGACCTCCGCGTCACCATCCAGGCCCTGGGTTGGGGGACGGGCCGGCGCTACCTGCCTCTGCAGGACGACATCGCCTCGGTGGCCTACTGGTACCAGACGCTGCCCACACCCTCCTTCCCCACCCTCCCGGACCGCGATCAACTTGAGGTCATCTAGAGACCGGAGGCGCAACGATATGAGTCGACACGTTCTTGTGACCGGCGCGCTCGGCTGTCTGGGCGCCTGGGTTGTTCGAGGCCTGGTGAGACGCGGGGACGCGGTCACGGCCTATGACCTTGCCGAGGATCCCCATCGCATGCGGCTGATCATGACGCCCGACGAGCTCGCCCAGGTCACCTTTGCCAGGGGCGACATCACCGACCTGGCATCTCTCAAGGCGCTCGCGGCAGCCAACGACATCACCGACATCATCCACCTCGCGGCGCTCCAGGTCCCAGCCTGCAAGGCCAACCCCACGCTGGGCGCTCAGGTCAATGTCGTGGGCACGGTCAACGTCTTTGAGACGGCACGCCATCTGGGCCTCGGCCACGTGGTCTACGCCAGCAGCGTGGCGACGTATGGGGGGCGGGAGGACTATGCCGCTCCCCTGATACGGCCCGACGACCCGCTGAATCCGCGCACTCTCTACGGCGTCACCAAACAGGCCAACGAAGCTATGGCCAGAGTCTACAGGTGGGACTACGGGCTGAACAGTATCGGGCTGCGACCCTACGTGATCTACGGCCCGGGGCGTGACCAAGGGATGACCTCGACACCGACCAAGGCGATGCTCGCCGCAGCAGCCGGTCGACCCTACCACATCAGCTACGGCGGACGCTGCGGGCTGCAATACGCCGCGGATGTCGCCGCTCTCTTCCTGCGTGTTGCCGATCTACGGCTTGAGGGCCCTCAGGCCCCTCCCTTTGAGGGTGCCGAGGTCTACAACATTCGGGGGAGCGTGGTCGACATGACCGAGGTCGTCCAAGCCATAGAGGCTGCCGTCCCCGCGGCGAAGGGCACGATCACCTTTGATCCCACGCCCCTCCCCTTCCCCGACGGACAGGAGGATACGCGCCTCAGGGCCCTGCTCGGATCGCTGACCACCACGCCACTCGATGCAGGGGTCGCAGCGACCATCCGGACCTTCCGCACCGCATTGGCCGACGGCAGACTCACAACCAAGGACTTGGACGCCTGATCAGGGCCGTCCAACTCGACAAGGAGACAGACATGAGACTATTGACCTACAGGTCCTTCAAGGGCCTTTCCCTCGGCATCAAGACCGATCAGGGCGTGCTCGACGTCCGCGCTGCGGCGCTGGCACTCGACCGTGACGACGTACCCGTCACGCCGGCGGCCTTTTTCATCCGCGGGCTGGCGGCCCTCCCCGACCTGGAGAGCCTCCTCGCTGAGGCGATGCCCAAAGCTCAGGCCACGAGTTGGTTGCTGGATGAGGCGCCACTGCAGTTCGGGCCCTGCGTCCACGCCCCCGAGAAACTGCTCTGCGTCGGGCTCAACTATCGCCGCCACGCAGCGGAGTCGGGCGCCCAGGTCCCTGAGGTCCCCGTGCTCTTCTCCAAGTTCAACAACGCCCTGGCGGGCCACGGCGAAGCCGTGCCCCTCTCCAGCGCAGCCGTGGAGTACGACTACGAGGTCGAGTTAGCCGTTGTCATCGGCAAGACGGCGAAGAACGTAGCGGTCGAGCAGGCGCTCGATGTCGTCCTGGGCTACTGCAACGCCAACGACATCAGCGCGCGCGACCTGCAGATGCGCACCAGCCAATGGCTATTGGGCAAGACGATGGACAAGTTCTGCCCCATCGGCCCCTACCTCGTCACCGCCGATGAGGTCCCCGACCCTCAGCAGCTCACCACCCGCAGCTGGCTTAACGGCGAGCTGCGTCAGAACTCCAACACCGCGGACATGGTCTTCACCGTGGCCGAGATCATCAGCTACGCCAGCCGCTGCATGACGCTCAAGCCCGGCGATGTGATCCTGACCGGCACCCCCGAGGGCGTCATCCTGGGGATGGAGGAGAAGGTCTGGATGAAGCCCGGCGACACGATCAGCATCGAGGTCGGCAACCTCGGCACGCTGACGAATCCGCTGGTCGCCGCCTGAACAGAAGGAAGATCCCGATGCCGAAAGATCCTACGCAGCAGACAACGACCATCGAGAGATGGGACATCTATGAGGTGAAGTTGGCGGGCCCGACCGCGGGCAACCCCTTCCTCGATGTGACGCTCAGCGCGACCTTCAGCCTCGATCATCGTGCCG
>JAXGUU010000115.1:0-10658 GCA_040774145.1 Anaerolineae bacterium | reverse complement strand
GAGCGCTTTTTCCACATCGACTGGAACAACCCCCTACTGTATCACCTGATCGTCAACACCGGCAAATGGGAGTTGGCGCGGGTGCCCGAGATCGTGATTTCGGCGTTGATGAACCTCAAGACGGTGTCGGAGTTCTAGATCTATCAGGGTGACTAGATGACCGGTCCAACCGCTGCTTGGTACGCCAGGGACGGCTGGGCCGGTTGTTTATTTGGGGGGCACGCTAGCCCCACAGAGATCTACAGGAGGCCAGATCGTGAACGAATCCAGCGCGAGAGGCGTGAGTAAACTGCTGCGTCAGCACCGAGAGGCGCTGGCGGAGTCGGCGGTCGTGCGGCAGTACGCAGCGCATAGCGACCGCTGGGCCTCCTTCGGGCCGGAAGGACGCGCCAAGAGCCTGCGTGATATGGGGTATCATCTCGACTATCTGGCAGAGGCGCTCGCTGCCTCCGATCCGGTGCTCTTCACCGAATATATCGCCTGGGTCAAGGTGCTTTTCGCGGGGTTGGGTTTCTCCGATGTCGTGATCCCGAACACGCTGAATGCATTGCGTGAGGCCCTCGAGGAGCTGCTGCCCGGCGAGGTCGTGACGGTTGCCGGCGCCTATCTTGATGCGGGTTTGGCGAGGGCTGAGACCGCACCGGCAAAGCTTCCCAGCCTGATCGATGTCCACGCGCCCCATGGCGACCTGGCGCAACGGTATCTGGCCTACTTACTGGCGGGCGACCGGCAGGCGGCCAGCCGCCTGATCCTGCGTGCGGTTGAGGATGGGGTGAGCGTGCCGGAGGTCTACATCCACGTCTTCCAGACCACCCAGCGTGAGGTGGGGCGTCTCTGGCAGACCAACCGGATCTCAGTGGCGCAGGAACACTACTGCACGGCAGCGACGCAGTTGGTGATGTCGCAGCTCTATCCTTACGTTTTCGGGGGGGACCGCAAGGACCTGCGCTTCGTGGGGACCTGCGTCGGGGGTGAGCTCCACGAGATGGGGGTTCGCATGGTGGCGGATTTCTTTGAGATGGAGGGTTGGGATACTTACTACCTGGGGGCCAATATGCCACCCGAGGCCGTCGTCCAGGCCGTGCGGGATAGGCGGGCCGATGTGGTCGGCATCTCGGCGACGATGACCTTCCACGCGCGCCGCACCGCCGAATTGATCGAACGTCTTCGTGCAGCGGATGGCGGCTCAGATCTCGTGATCCTGGTAGGGGGCTATCCGTTCAACCTTGCGGACCAGCTGTGGCGGGAGATCGGCGCCGATGGCTATGCACCTAGCGCACAGGAAGCTGTCGCCGTGGCGAGTGACCTGACCGGCGCCTAAGCGGGTGCCGAGACCGAGGAGGGCGACGTGGACTTTGAGCGGATCAGCAACGGGATCGCGCTCTCCCTTGATTCACGGGGCATCGTACGGGGTGTCCTCTATGATGCTGTGGGCTTGACTGACGAGGAGACCGTGGGGCACTCGCTGGTGAGCCTTCTCGATCGTCAGTCGACCGGCAAAGGCCTCAGCTTTCTGATGGCGCTGCGCGAGGAGGGGGCCGCCTTCGACTGGGAGCTGGGCCTACCTCTGGGCGAACGCGTCGAGATCCTCCACTTCGCCGGCATCGTTACGGAGAATGAGACGGTGGTGATCGGAGCGCCGGATCGTCAGGAGGTGCTGACCTTCTACGATGATCTCGTGCGCGTCAACAATGAGCAGATGAACGTGTTGCGCCTGGCGATGAAGGAGACCGCGGAGATGGCGGCGCAACGAGAGCAACGGGATGGCCAGGTCTACGAGGAACTCACGCGCCTCAACAACGAGTTGATGAACCTACAGCGGGAACTTGCCAGGAAGAATGCTCAACTGGAGCGGCTGAACGAGCTCAAGAATCAGTTCCTGGGCATGGCAGCGCACGACCTGCGAAACCCGCTCGCGGCGATCATGACCTATAGTGAGTTTATCATTGAGGACCTGGCAGATGGTGCGGCAGGCCTGAACCAGGAGTTCATCGAGATCATCCACGGCTCGAGCATGTTCATGCTGGGCATGATCAACGACCTGCTCGACATCACGAGCATCGAGTCGGGCCGATTGGACCTGCATCTCGAGTTGGTCGATCTGGCGGATCTGATCGAACGCAACGTCACGCTGAATGGCGTGCTGGCGCAGCGGAAGCAGATCGAGCTGGTCTTTGAGGCGACGGATCCATTACCCCAACTGCTGGTCGATCGCGCGAAAATCGAGCAGGTGCTCAATAACCTGATCTCCAACGCGATCAAGTACTCCTATGCCGACACTCAAGTGCACATCCGGCTCGGGCGTGAGGGTGGGGTGGCGCAGGTCTCGGTGGCGGACCAGGGGCAGGGCATTCCGGCGTCTGAACTCGGCAAGCTCTTTCAGTATTTCGGACGTACCAGCGTCCAGTCGACGGGCGGTGAGCGGAGCACGGGTCTGGGCCTTGCCATCGCGCGGAAGATCGTCGAGGGGCATGAGGGGCGGATCTGGGTTGAGAGCGAGCCCGGACGTGGTTCGACGTTCTTCTTCACGCTGCCCCTGGATGATGACGCAGCCTAGGCAACGGGCGAGCGTCGGCGGTGTCGTTTGACCAGGAGACGCCCCACCGGGGGCGTCTCCACCTTCTACGATCTCTCTAGGAGGCTGATGCGAGGGCCTCGTCCAGATCGGCGATGATGTCCTGGGGGTCCTCGATGCCCACGGCAAAGCGCACCAGTCCATCGGTGATGCCGGCTTCGAGCCGGACCTCACGCGGCACGCTGTGATGTGTCGTGCTCGCGGGGTGGGTGATCAGGGAGCGGACGTCGCCGAGGCTCACGGTGCGCGCGCAGAGCTCCACCCGATTCATCAAGGCAACACCGGCGGGAAGGCCGCCTTTGAGTTCGAAGACCACGACGCCTCCGCCGCCTCCCGGCATTTGCCGTCGCGCCAGGTCGACCTGGGGATGAGAGGGATGCCAGGGGTAACGGACCCAGGCGACCGCCGGATGGTCGTGAAGCCACGTGGCGACCTGTAGGGCATTGGCGTTGTGCCGCGCCATCCGCAGGGGAAAGGTCATGATCCCACGCGAGATGAGCCAGGCGTTGAAGGGGCTGATGCAGCCCCCCATCCGTCGCACCGGGCCTTTGAGGATCCGTTCGATCAGCGGCGCCGATCCGGCGATTGCGCCGCCCATCGCATCGCCGTGCCCGCCGAGGAACTTCGTCGCGGAGTGGACGACGAGGTCGATGCCCATGTCCAGCGGACGCTGATTGAAGGGCGTCGCGAAGGTGTTGTCGATGATCGTCAAAATGCCTCTTGATCGTGCCAGGTCGGCCACGACCCGGATGTCGTTGAGCATCAGCGTCGGGTTGCCGGGTGACTCCAGGTAGATCACGCGCGTGTTGGGCCGCAGCGCGGCCTCGAACGCCGCCGGATCGGTCGCGGTGGCCAACGACGTCTCGATCCCGTAGCGTGGCAGGTCCTCCGTGACAAAGTGATAGCTGCCGCTGTAGAGCCCTGTCGTCGCCACCACGTGATCGCCGCTCGACAGCATGGCCAGCAGGGCCGCCGTGACCGCCGCCATCCCTGAGGAGGTCGCGACCGAGGCTTCCGCTCCCTCCAGAGCTGCAACCTTGCGCTCCATGACGGTGGTCGTGGGGTTGCCCCAACGTGTGTAGATGGGTTGGTCCTCGAGATCGAAGGCCTGGGCGGCCTGTTCTGCGCAGTCGAAGATGTAGGTGTTGGCCATGTGCAGCGGTGGCGAGACGTCCTGGGGCGCCAAGTCGGTGCCCGTGTGGATCGCCAGTGTATCAAGTCGCCAAGATTGCTTCATCGCATAAGCTCCTATGCCGAATCGGAAGGGTAGGCGCCACGTGTCCCTGCAACCCCATGCACTCCTGCTGCGTACTGATAGATGCGTGGCGTTTGATCACACTCACAGCCCGGGGCGGGCTGAATAGTAAGGAGGTACTCTCATGAATGTTCTGAAAAAAGAACGACGTATCGAAGGGCCGGGTTGCCTGGTCCAGTTGCTGTGGACGCTGTTCGTGGGCTTGTGGCTGGGCCAGATCTGGGCGGCGGTCGCCTGGGTGCTGGTGATTTCCATCATCGGGATGCCGTTGGGCATCGCGATGCTCAACAAGCTGCCGCAGATCGTGTCGCTGCGCAAGCGCGAGGAGTACATCGTGAGGTACGACCAGGGGCAGCCGACCGAGCGTCGTGCCCGTCAGGTCAACATCGTGCTGCGCGCACTCTACTTCGTGTTGGTGGGTTGGTGGCTGAGCGCGCTGTGGCTCGAGGCGACCTTTGCGCTGATGGCGACCTTCATCGGGATGCCCCTGGGCATCTGGATGCTGGATCGCATCCCCCGCGTCGTCTCTCTCAAGCGCTGAGCACCGGCAGGCGATCAAGGTCGTCTCCCGTGCGTTGCCGCTAGGCCCACGGATCCAGCACGATCTTGCCGCACCGGTGAGAGGCCGAGAGCTCCAGAGCCTCCTGCACCCGGCTCATCGGAAAGCGATGGCTGATGAGCAGGTCCAGCTGCTCTCCGGATGCGCGGATGACCTGCAGGATCCGGTCGAAGTCGTTCAGGCTGTAGTGCCACTGGCCGATCAGCGTCAGGGCCTTGCGGATTGTGTCAGGACTGACCGTGATCGACAGGGGATCTGAGTTCTCGGCGACGAAGCAGACACGACCCTTGGGTCGGGTGGCGTCGATGCACAGGCGCTGGGCAGCCGACACACCGGCGCAGTCCACGGCACAGGTGACGCCCAAGCCCTCAGGTGAGAGGGCCCGGATCTGCTGCACCACGTCCGTGTCGCGGGGATCCACGACGGCGTCGGCGCCGAGCATCCTGGCGCGATCGATCCGCCAGGGCTCCAATTCGGCGACGATCACGCGGGCGCCCCTGAACTTGGCATTGATGATGGCGCCCTGGCCCACCGGCCCGGCCCCGGTGACCAGGACGGTGTCGAAGGCATCGACCCGCGCCGTCTGCATCGCCCCGAAGGTGGGGCCGAGCCCGCACCAAGCCATCGCGGCGTGCTCGTCTGAGATGTCGCCCGGAATAGTGGGGAGCAGCCAGTCGGCCCCCAGGCGGTACTGCGCGTAGGCTCCCGTGGGCTCGGGCTCCCCTGTGAACGCTGCGACATCCGTCGGGTTCTGACAGTGCAGGAAGTCGCCCGCGCGACAGTAGACGCAGCGACCGCACGGCCCGGCTCCCATCAGCACCACCCTATCGCCGACCTTGACGCCGCAGGGTTGGGCGACCTCGACAACCTCGCCCACGCCCTCATGACCCAGGGCCGGAATCAAGCTGCCCTTGCCCGGCCCGTTGAGCCAGGCTTTGTACTCGGTGCACATCGGCACGACGGTCATCCTGACCAAGGCCCAGCTCTCCTTGGGGTGCGGAATCGGCATGTCGACCAGTTGTGCCTGCTTTACCCCGGAGATAATGACTTTCCTCATCGAACCTTCCATGTGGTCTTCTCCATTGTGTCCCTTCGCGACGGTCCGTGCCTCAGCAACTCAGCTCAAGTGCTTGCGCAATGCCTCGAGCAGCCCATCCGGTGGGTCAAACGGGAGATCGATCGCGGAGGAGGTCAGCGCGCTCGCGTAGGTTGCCAGAATCACGCTGAACTGCTCCAGGTTGAGCGCCAGTCGTGTGGGATGCAGCTTCTCGGGATCGGCTGCCCAATCGAAGGCCGCATCCAGCAGGGCCGCCTGGGCCCGCACGTCCTCGTAGGCGTAGTCGTGGGTGCCGTTCTCGTACCCGTCCTCCGCCGTGAATCGCTCCCACCCGTGCATCGTCCAGTGCACAAAGCCGCGCGTCCCGTAGGCCGCGATCCGTTTATGAGCATAGATGCTGGCGTGCTCTCCCACCACGGGCGCGATGTGTCCGCTGAGGAGCAACGCCTGGACGCCATTGGCAAAGGTGACGGCGGCTTCGGCGATATCGGGCGAGGGCTGGTAGCCGACGCCCTGCGGGAGCCCGGTCCTGGGGACCAGGTTCGTGGCGCCAGAGACCTGTCCGAAGACACGCACCGGGGAGGCATGGTCGTTGTAGGTCGTGGCCAACTCCAGGACGTGGACGCCCTGATCCAAGATTGTGGAGCGCGCACTGGCCTCCAGGAAACGTACCTCGCCGATGCGGCCCTCCGCCACGGTTTGCTTCAGGGCCAGGTTCTGCCGGTGAAAGTGCAGTTGGGTGTTGACCACGAAGCGCGTAGCGGTGGTCTCGTTCAGGGCCTTGATCTCGCGATAGTCCTCACCCTGGATGGCGACCGGTTTCTCGACGATGGCGACCGGCACCGCCGCATCGGAGGCTGCTCGCATCAACTCGATACGGAGCGTAGGGGCCGTCACGATGTCCAGGACATCCGGCTTCTCCTTCTCGAGCATCTGCCGGTAATCGGTGTAGCGATGCGCGGGAGGGATACCGAACTCATCTCCAAAGGCGTTGAGACGCTCCTCATTGAAGTCACAGATGGCTCCGATGGTGCCCTTCTTCACGAACTCGAAGGCCCTAGCGTGCGCTCGGGCCCGCGGGCCGCAGCCCAGATGTGCCAATCTCATAGCTCGCCCCTTTGTCTTGGCTGGTGAACACGGCTAGGGCCAATTGTACGTCACTCTGCGATCTGCACGAATCGCGCGAGTGGAGGCAACCTCCGTATCCGGGATTCGGCAGCCTGCGCCTGGGGCTATCGCACATGACCTTAGGGGAAGCCAGTGTAAAGACAGAGAAAACCCTCGGGAATGAAGGGGGCTCGCCGGCGGTGAGACCTTTGGGGTTTTTCCGTCGAGTAGGCGCCTGCCGGACAAGAAAACCCCAAAGGTCTTCCCCGGCAGCAGATGGCCTTGCCCGAAGGGCTCCCTTGATCTCCCACCAGGAGGTGCGTGGCGCCACGGGGGTGCAGGCGTCCGAGGACCTAGCTGCGCTGCGTGGGAGCTCCGCGAGCTTCCCGGAAGAGTGGAGTTGCTAGAACGCTCTTCGCGGGTAGAATCCTGGGAGTCTGAGGTGGCGTATAAGGGACTCGGGGGGATGAGCTGAGCGAGATGACCGAGACTGCTGATACCGCGCTGACAGGTGCGACCACGCCTTCACATCACGCCGGGCGCCGAACGACGTGGAAGCTCGACGCCTGGAAAGCCGTCTACATCGTCATCCTCGTGTTGGCGTTGACGACGCGACTGGTGGCGCTGGGCGATCGCGCCGTCAGCCACGATGAGACGACGCACGCCAAGTACTCCTGGAATCTCTACACCGGGCGGGGCTTCCGTCACGACCCCCTGATGCACGGACCGGCGCTCTTCGAGGCGACCGCCCTGGCCTATGCGCTCTTCGGCGTGAGCGACTTCACGGCACGCCTCTACACGGCGCTCACAGGTGTGGCATTGGTGATGGCGCCGTGGCTCTTCCGCAAGTGGCTGGGACGTCTGGGGGCGGTGCTGGCGTCCATCGGTTTGCTGATCTCACCTTCGATCACTTATTACTCACGCTACACACGGCACGATCTGCCGGTCCTACTGGCAGCGTTTCTGCTGCTCTGGGCGATCCTTCGCTATCTGGATGAGGGTGAGACGCGTTGGCTGTGGGCGATGGGGGCTTTCTACGCCTGGATGTATGCCTCGAAGGAGAATGCCTATATCTACACGGCGATCTACTTCATCCTGATGACGCCGGCCCTCCTGTGGCAGATGGTCCGGCTGGCCCGGATGGAGCCACCTGACCCGCCTCAGGGGTTCCGCATCCTGCGAAGGCTGAAGCGGTCCCAGCTCCAGCTCGTGCTGGCGCTCACGCTCGTGATCGGTCTGGGTGCAGGAGGGTTCTTCCTCGCCTCGATGCGTGAGGCCGAACTTGTCGGACAGGGCGCGACGGCAGCTGAGATCGGCACGATCACCCCACCTGTCTGGGGGCGGCTCGCGTTGGGGTTGGCGATCCTGGCGCTCGTAGCCGCCGGGATGGTGGCGACCGTGGTCGTCGGCGAGGGGCGCCTGCGCAGGTTACGTCTCTTTGACGTGTTGATCGTGTTGGGGACCTTCACGCTGCCCCTGGGCTCGGCGCTACTGATGAAGTTCGTCGCCGGCGTGGATATGCGGGCCTTCTACCAGGCGATGATGTCCGGTTCCTTTTCCGGTGCGCCGCTGTCATCCGTCGTGGGGGCCTTCGTGACGCTCGGGCTGACGCTGGCTGCCGGTGTTCTGATCGGCCTGTGGTGGGATGTGCGGCGCTGGCCCATCGTAGCGGCGGTCTATTACGCCATCTTCCTCGTGCTCTACACGACCTTCTTCACCCAGGGGTGGGGCGCGCTCACGGGGCTCGTGGGAGGCCTGGCTTACTGGATCGCACAGCATGGCGAGCAACGGGGCACCCAGCCCTGGTATTACTACGGGATCATCGGATCGCTCTACGACTTCATGCCGATCCTGATCTCTCTCGTGGGCGGTGCGTGGCTAACCCTACGCACGCTCGCCGGACGGCCGGTCGACGCGTCAGAGCCCGGCGACCCTGATGCCTGCGCCGATGTACCGCGCCTCTCCGTGTGGGTTCCGCGTCTCTTTCCCTTCTTCCTGTTGGGGTGGGCCGGGCTGTCGTGGGTGGCCTACTCTGTGGCGGGCGAGAAGATGCCCTGGCTCTTCGTGCACATTGCCTTCCCCCATATCCTGCTCGCTGCCTGGACGCTTGACCGCGTGTTCCGGCGGCTCACGTGGTCGCAGCTTACGGCTGACCGCGCGTGGCTCGTGCCGACGTCATGGCTCTTCCTCGGCCTCGCATGGGCTGCCTTTCAGGCGTCCTCGGACAGCCTGGGGCAGGTCTTCCAGCCGGGCAGCGCGGAGGGCGGCTGGGCCCTCGCCTTGGCGCAACTCGAGCCGCTGGGGAGGGCGCTCGGTGGTCTGACGGGCATCCTGATCTTCGGTGGACTGCTTGTCTGGGCTGTTGACCGCCTCGGACTCAGGCGGAGCCTGCGGCTGTCGTTGCTGACCCCGCTCTTGTTCCTCGGCGCCGTCACCGTGCGCACGATGGTCCGGGCATGTTACATCGACGATGAATTGGCGACCGAATACATCGTCTACGCCCATGCCACACCCGATGTCAACCAGGTGCTGGATGAGCTGGATGCGCTCTCCTGGCGCCTCACCGGGACCCCCGACCAGCTCAGGGTCGCTTACAGCCAGCATGTCGCCTGGCCCCTGTACTGGTATATGGATGTCCGCTATCCCGGCAACTACTACTTCGAGACGCCGGATCCGGAGAGGCTTCTCGACTCGCCGGTGATCATCGCGGCGCGGGAGGAATGGCCGGCGGTAGAGGCCATCATCGGTGACCGCTACCACGTCACTGACTACAAGCATATCTGGTGGCCGATTGAGGACTACAAGGATCTCACGTGGGAGCGCGTTCGGACGGTGCTGACCGAACCGGAGCGGCGCCGGGCGCTCTGGGATATCGTCTGGGACCGTGACTACACGGCCTATGCCCGGTTGAGGAACCCCGACGATCCGTTCACCTTCAAGACATGGCCGCACCGCTCGGAGTTTCGGTTCTATGTGCGGAAAGATATCGGGTCGCTGATGTGGGATGTCCGTCTCGAGGCGGGACAACCGGTGGCCGACGGCGGTGCGCCAGGCCCTGGCGTGGGTCTCGATCCTTTCGCGGAGCTTGAGAGCAGTGTGTCGGCGCGCAGCGTGATCGACCTGAGCGGCACCAGCCTGCGTGGCCTGGCGATCGCGCCGGATGACTCGTTATATCTCGCGGACAGCAGCGGGCACCGAGTCTGGCACGTAGGCACGGGAGGCGAGCTTCTCGGCGTTTGGGGCGGACATGGTACCGGGCCGGGAGAGCTGAATACACCCTGGGATGTCGCGGTGGATGACGCAGGGCACGTCTACGTCGCCGATACCTGGAATCACCGCGTGCGGGTCTTCGATCAGGCGGGCGAGCCGGTCGCCGGCTGGGGACGCCTCGCCCAGATCGCGGTCGATGACCCAACCGGCTACGGGGCCTTTTTCGGTCCGCGTGGGGTGGCCCTCGGCCCGGATGGCCGCGTGGTTGTCGCCGATACGGGCAACCACCGCATCCAGATCTTCGATGCCACCGGGCAGTTTGTGAGGGCGTTTGGCGGAAGCGGTGACCTGCCGGGGCAGCTCTCCGAGCCGGTGGGGGTCGCCGTGGCGGCCTCGGGCGAGATCTACGTCGCCGACACCTGGCACCGCCGGGTGCAGGTCTTCAGTCCCGAGGGGATCTACTTGCGTGAATGGCCTGTGTCGAGCTGGGGACAGGCTGAAGCCGGTCGGGCGGCGACGGAGGACTTGCGAGCCCAGATCGCGGTCCGGGGAGACTCGGTGGTGGTCACCGACCCGGGCTACGGGCGTCTCCTTCATTTCGACACCGATGGGGCCCTACAGCGAGTGGTGCGTCCCAGTCTTGAGGAGGCCCTGGGTCGGCCTGAGGATCTCAGGCCCGCAGCCGTCGCGCTCACGGTCGATGAGGTGATCGTGACCGACAGCGCGAACGGGCTTGTGTTCGGCTATCCGCTGGATGCGGGAAGGTAGGCTAGACGCACCCGGGCTATGGCTGAGGCCATAGCCCGGGTCGGTACGATCTCGGTTGGGGGTCAGTGCAGGTGGTTGGGGTCGGTGATGCGCTGATCCTCCACGTCTTTATCTGTCGACGTGGCTT
>JAXGUU010000114.1:0-10732 GCA_040774145.1 Anaerolineae bacterium | reverse complement strand
TTCCCTCCCCACCGTCGCTTTACTGCGCCCCATGCTCCCTCTCCCTCCCCCCGCAGCCTTCAGAAACTCGCTCAACCCAGCTCTATGTCCCTCTGTCGTTCGGTTCCCTCGGTCATCCTATCCCTTTTACTGCGGAATCTCTTCACACGTCCGGACTTGACGTGGTGGGGCCTTCTACTAGAATTGTGCGAGTGGCTGTGTGTGCACAGCCGCTGGCATTGGTGTTGGTGGCGGGTAGTCCGGAGTTGCTGATGATGCAGGGTACGTGGGGCTGAATCCAAAGAAGGACTGGTCCGCCTCCTCTTGGTGGATGAACTCAGGCCGTGATCTTTTGTGATGGGATGTTGATCAAGACTCGTGGTGGAGACATCGACCCGTAGACTCGACCGTCCGGGAGGAGACGCGACATGGTAAACAAAGAGAGTAACGACGAGATTGCTGACCGAGTGAATGATACAGTCATCGAGAAGCCGTGGCATGCACTGGAGGTGGAGGAGGTCTTCTCAGAACTTGACACCGGGCGCCACGGCATCAGCTCTGCTGAGGTCGAGCGGCGGCTGGAGCAGTATGGACCCAACGAGGTCGAGACGGAGGGCCGCGCGACCTGGGCTGAGCTCCTTTGGGCTCAGCTGAAGAACCCTTTGGTCCTGGTGCTCGTGGCGGCGGCCCTCATCTCGCTCGCGGCGGGCGAGGCCACGGATGCGATCGTCATCCTGGTGGTCATCGTCTTCAACACGCTGATCGGCTTCATCCAGGAATACCAGGCGGAAGGGGCGCTCGAAGCGCTGCGCTCGCAAGCTGCGCCCGAGGCGGAGGTGTTGCGTTGCCTCGGGCCTGACGGCGAGTGTGAGGAGATGACGGTGAAGGCCAGCGAGGTGGTGCCCGGCGACGTGCTCCTCCTCGCCACCGGCGACAAGGTGCCCGCAGACGCGCGGCTCTTCGAGGCGCACAACCTCGAGGTGGACGAGGCGATGCTGACGGGCGAATCGCTCCCGGTCGCCAAGATCACGGATCCCATGGACGCGGAGCTGGCCACGGCGGAGCGGCGCAACCTCGTCTATGGGGGCACCGCCGTGACGCAGGGCCGCGGCAAGGCCGTGGTCTATGCCACCGGCGAGCGGACCCAGATGGGGGAGATCGCGACGCTGATCCGCGAGACCGAGAAGGTGGAGACCCCGCTACAGCGGCAATCCAAGGATCTTGGGAAGAAACTCGGCTACTTTGCGGTCGGCGTCAGCATCTTGACCGTGGTGTTGGGTTTCGTGCAGGGCTTTGACCTCCAGGAGGTCTTCCTCTTCGCGCTGGCGGTCGCGGTCTCAGCGATCCCAGAGGGGTTGCCGGCAGTGATGACCATCACGCTGGCGATCGGCGTCAGCCGGATGGCGAAGCGCAACGCCATCATCCGCCGCTTGCAGGCGGTGGATACGTTGGGCGCGGCGACGGTGATCTGCAGCGACAAGACCGGCACGCTGACGACCAACCAGATGACGGTACAACGCATCTACGTCAGCGGACGGCGGATCGACGTCACCGGCGCCGGCTTCGAGCCGAAGGGGCAGTTCTTGGAGGACGGTGAGGAGCTCGTGGCGACGGAGGATACGTCGTTGCGACGCGCGCTGCGGATCATCACGTTGGCCAACGACGCCCACCTGACGCATCACTACCTGGATAGTGGAGATTCGCGCTGGGAGATCCGCGGCGATCCCACGGAGGGTGGTCTGGTCGTGGCGGCAGCGAAGGCCGGCATGCAGCGTGAGGAGATGGAGGAGGCCCGCCCGCGCATCGACGAGATCCCCTTCAGCTCCGAGGCCAAGTTTATGGCGACCTTCCACGAGCTGAGCAACGGAGAGGACGTGCGCGTCTATCTCAAGGGGGCGCCCGAGGTGGTGCTGGGCTTCTGCACGCACCAGCTCGAGGGCGAGGGCGTACGGCGCTCGACCGAGGAGGATGTGGCGGAGTACGAGCGGATCAACGAGGAGATGGCCAAGGACGCGCTGCGCGTGCTCGGACTGGCCTTCGCGACGATCAAGCGCGACGAGATCGAGGACTTCAAGGAGGACATCCGGCGGAAGCGCGCGGAGATGGTCTTCGGTGGCCTCGTGGGGATGATGGATCCGCCGCGCCCGGAGGTGACCGAGGCGGTCAGTCGGGCGCGCAATGCCGGTATCCGTGTGGTGATGGCCACGGGCGATCACAAGATCACGGGCGAGGCGATTGCTCGCGAAGTGGGGATCTTGGACAGCGGCAGCACCGTCTACACCGGCACCGAGGTCGAGGAGATGACGGACGAGGAGCTGGACGCCAAGATACAGGACGCCCGCGTCTTCGCCCGTGTCTCGCCGGCGCACAAGCACCGCATCGTCGAGTCCCTGCGCCGCCACCGCGAGGTGGTGGCGATGACGGGGGACGGGGTCAACGACGCACCGGCTCTGAAGGCCTCCGACATCGGCGTCGCGATGGGCATCACGGGCACCGACGTGACCAAAGAGACCGCCGATATGGTGCTGACCGATGACAACTTCGCCAGCATTGTCAACGCGGTGGAGGAGGGGCGTGTCGTCTTCCAGAACGTCCGCAAGGTCGTCAAGTTCCTGATCGCGACGAATGTCGGTGAGATCGTCACTATCCTGACCTCGCTGCTGCTCTTTACGGGCGGCAAGCTGATTTTCAACCCGGTGCAGATCCTCTGGGTCAACCTGGTCACCGATGGCCTCCTGGATATCACCATCGCCATGGAGCCGAAAGAGGGCGACGTGATGCACGAGCCTCCGCGGCGGCCCGATGCGCGGATCATCAACCGCGAGATGCTGCGCAACACGATCTTTGTGGCGCTCTTCATGGCCGTCGGCACGCTGTGGATGTTCGCTCGATCGAACTACACGGTCAACCTGGTGCGCGCGCAGACCATCGCCTTCACGACGCTGGCGATGTTCCAGGTCTTCAACGCGCTCAACGTCCGCTCGCGCGACAAGTCGCTCTTCGAGATCGGGCCCTTCAGTAACCGTTACCTGCTCGGGGCCATTGTCGTGTCGCTGATTCTGCAGGTGCTGGCGACGACGGTGCCCTTCATGCAGACGGCGCTCGGCACCGAGGCGCTGAAGATCAACGACTGGCTACTCATCACGGCAGTGGCGGGCAGTGTCTTTGTCGCCGACGAGGCGCGCAAGTTCCTGGGGCGCCATCTCAAGCGCGGAGGGTAGTGGGACTCGGCTCACACCAAGCGCCCGGTGGGGGAGACCTTGCCGGGCGCTTTTGCGTGCCGGGCTGGTCGAGCGGCGAGACCGGCGCAGCGCAGACGTGAAGGCGGTGGAGCCGACCGTAGCGTGACATGCGTAAGCCCTGAGTCGTGGATGGATTTGACAGGTCCGGTAGAGGTGGTATCCTTGCATCTGTTTTAGTGAGGACTAAAAGACATAGCGATGCATGACCTGCTCGACTTCCACAAAGCGATGGGCGACGAGACGCGCCTGCGCCTGGTCGCGCTGCTCGCGGATCAGGCTCAGGGCGATGCGATGTGCGTGAGTCGCCTGGCGCGCGAGCTGGAGACGTCGGTCTCCAATGTCTCGCAGCATCTGCGCGTGCTCCGGGAGCTCGATCTGGTCCACAGCGAGCGGCGACGCTATCGAGTTCATTACTTCCTCGACCGTGACCGTTTTCGGCACTATGTCGCACGGATGGCAGAGCTGCTGGAGGCCGAGGCGCCGGTTACAGAAGCCCCTGTGAGGAGAGATAGCCTATGACGAGCTCAGGTGATGCGCGGACATCTGCAGGGGAGGGTCGCCGACCCGGCCCGGGCGCTCGGGGCCCAGCCGAACCGGGCAAGGGGCCCGGCGGGCCGCGAAAGGGAGTGGGAGGCCCCGGGGCAGGCCCGGGCGGCCCCGGGGCAGGCCCGAACGGCCCTGGGGCTGGGCCGCCCGGGTCGGGAAAAGGGCCCGGTGGTGGACCCGGGCGCAAGCCGGGGCCCCAGGGACCGGTGTGGCCGATTCTCGGTCGACTGCTGACCTATATGCGGCCCCATACGTGGCTGCTGATTGGCGTGATCGTCGCCGCGCTGCTGACGACGGCGGCGGAGCTCGCGCCCCCGGCGATCATCCGCCGGTCGGTCGACAGCTTTATCCTGGGGGACGAGGGCCACCTGATCTGGTGGGCGGCCGGGGGGCTGTTCCTGCTCTCGCTGGTTCAGGGGGCCATCGACTTCCTGCGCCTCTACCTGACCGCCTATATGGGGCAGCGCATCGTCTTCGAGATCCGCAATGCGGTCTTCGAACACCTGAGCCGCCTCTCGTTCTCCTTCTATGACCGCGCGCGCACCGGTGATCTGATGTCGCGGGTGACCGCCGACGTGGATGCCTTGAGCAACTTCTTCGGACGTGCTGCGGTGATCGTGTTGACCAACGTGCTGACCCTCATCGGCATCCTCGTCGTGCTGGTCAGCTGGGACTGGCGGCTGGGCCTGGTCTATGTGGCCTGCTTGCCGCTGATCGCGCACGGGATGTGGGTCTATGCCCAGCGGGTGCGCCCGGCGATGGGCCGGGTGCGCCGCAAGATGGCGGACCTGAGCGATGCGCTGCAGGAGAGCCTGGCGGGCGCGCTCCTGGTCAAGCTCTTCGGTCGCGAGGCGTTTGAGCGCCGGCGCATCGATCGGCAGAGCAAGGGGCTGCTGAAGGCGCACCTGGAGACGGCGCGCATCACGTCGCTCTGGATGCCCTACGCCAACGTGGTGATGGGCGTCGCCACCGCGCTGGTGCTCTGGTTCGGCGGGCGCAGTGTGATCGCGGACGTGGTCACGCTGGGCACGCTGATCGGCTTCACCACCTATATCCAGCTGTTGATGCGGCCCATCCGCCAGACGGGGATGATGCTCAACGCGACGCTCCAGGCGCTGGCGGCGGCCGAGCGCGTCTTTGAGGTGCTCGACACGGCGCCCGACATCCGCGATGCACCGGGCGCGATCCCGCTGCCGGCGGTGCAGGGACGCGTGCGCTTTGAGGGGGTCAGCTTCGCGTACAACGCGGGCCAAGCGGAGATCGAGGCGCTGCGCGACGTCAGCCTGGAGGCCGAGCCCGGGGAGATGGTGGCGCTGGTGGGCCCGTCGGGTGCGGGCAAGACGACGCTGGTGCACCTGCTGCCACGCTTCTATGAGGCGCAAGCCGGGCGGATCACGATCGACGGTCACGACATCCGCGAGGTGACGGTGAAGAGTCTGCGTGACGCCATTGGGATCGCGCTGCAGTCGGTCTTCCTCTTCGATGCCTCGATCGGCGAGAACATCGCCTACGGTAATCCCCACGCCACCCAGGAGAGGATCGAATGGGCGGCGCGTGTGGCGCAGATGCACGACTTCATCGCGGGCCTGCCCTTGGGCTATGGGACGCCGGTCGGCGAGCGTGGGGTGCGGCTCTCCGGCGGCCAGAAACAGCGGATCGCGCTGGCGCGCGTACTGCTCACCGATCCGCGGATCCTGATCCTGGACGAGCCCACCTCGAGCGTGGATGCCGCCACGGAGCGGCAGATGCAGCAGGCGCTGGATGAGGTGCGCAAGAGCCGCACGACCTTCGTGATCGCGCACCGTCTCTGGACCGTGCAGCAGGCCGACCGGATTCTGGTGCTGCAGGACGGGCGAATCGTCGAGCGTGCCCGCGGCGCGGAAGGACGGTCGGCCCACGAGGTGCTGTTGGACGCCGGGGGGCTTTACCGCCGGCTCTACGATCTGCAGCGGGTGGGGGAGATGCTGACCTCCGAGGAACCTGTGCCGGCGATGGGAGGTGCGCGATGACGATCCGCGGTGGGTTTATGGGACGTCTGCAGGGGGGCGAGGAACAGGCCCGCATGCGCCTCTCCGAGGTCGACCGGCAGGCGCTGACGATGTTGTGGCGCTACCTCCAGGCCTATCGGGGCCGGTTGGCCCTGGCGCTGGTTGCTACGCTGACGGTGACCGCGACGATGTTGGCGATGCCCTACC
This sequence comes from Anaerolineae bacterium, assembly GCA_040774145.1. GTDB lineage: Bacteria > Chloroflexota > Anaerolineae > B4-G1 > SLSP01 > PWVB01. The sequence continues at coordinate 4,770 of JAXGUU010000114.1, read as the reverse complement.
TGATGAAGGAGGCGGTGGACACGTATATCGCCGTCGGGGACCTGCGTGGTCTGGGCTATCTCTCGCTGGTCTACCTGGCGCTCAACGGCGTCTACTGGCTGGCGATCTATGGGCAGGGCTATCTCTCTGCGTGGGTGGGCCAGCACGTGGTCTACGACCTGCGGCGCGACCTCTTCGACCATGTGTTGCGCCAGTCGATCGCCTTCCACGAGGAGGAGCGGGTGGGCGGGATCATGTCGCGTTTGACGCACGACGTGAACGCGGTCTCCGAGATCGCATCGAGCGGCGCGCTGAACCTGCTGAACGACCTCCTCTCCCTGGTCGGCATCATCGTGATCATGATCACGCTCAGCCCGTCGCTGACCCTGGTCACGCTGATCGCGGTCCCGGTGGTGATGCTCAGTATCGGCTACCTGGGCAAGCAGATGCGGAGCGCCTATCGCGATGTGCAGCAGGCGATGGCGGAGGTCAACACCGGCGTGGAGCAGGGGGTGGCGGGCATACGGGTGGCGCAGTCGCTCTCGCAGGAGTCGTTCACCGTGGAGCAGTTCGAGAGCCTGAGCTTGCGCAATATGAAGGCCAATCTCCGCGCCAGCCTGCTCTTCGCCGCCGTCTTCCCGACGATGACGGTGACCAATATGCTGGGGATCGTGTTGGTGCTGGGCTATGGGGGTACCCTGGTCCATCAGGGCGCGCTGACGATCGGCGCGCTGATGGCCTTCCTGGGCTACGTCTACCGCTTCTTCGGCCCCCTGCGGGAGCTCGGCCTGGTCTACAATAGCTTCGAAGCCGCGGCGGCGTCGCTGGACCGCATCGCCGACTACCTGGGGCGCGCGCCGAGCGTCGTCGAGCCGGCGCAAGCCCAGCGACCGGCGGGCGGCTTCCGGGGGGAGCTGGCGCTTGAGGACGTGACCTTTGCCTATGCCGGCGAGCCTGTGCTGCGGGAGATGACGCTGCACGTGGGCGCGGGCGAGACCGTGGCCCTGGTCGGGGCCACCGGCGCGGGGAAGAGCACGGTCGCCAAGCTCTTCGCGCGGCTCTATGATCCGCAGGCGGGGACGGTGCGGATCGACGGCGTCGATCTGCGACAGGTCGCCGGCGCGGACCTGCGACGGCTGGTCACCCTGGTGCAGCAGGATGTCTACCTCTTCGCTGACACGATTCGCGAGAACATCCGCTACGGCAACCCGAAAGCGACCGACGCCGAGGTCGAGGACGCGGCGCGGCGAGCGCAGGCCCACGACTTCATCACGCGGCTGCCGCAGGGCTACGATAGCCAGGTGGGCGAACTCGGTGCGCTCCTCTCCGGGGGACAGCGCCAGCTGGTGGCCTTCGCCCGCGCGTTGCTCGCCGATCCGAAGGTGTTGATGCTCGACGAGGCGACGGCGAACGTCGATCCCCAGACCGAGGAGCTGATCCGACTGGCGATGGATGAGATCCGCAGGGATCGCACGACGGTGATCATTGCCCATCGCTTCTCGACGCTGCGCAAGGCCGATCGCGTCGTGGTCATCGAGGAGGGTCGGGTGGTGGGCGAGGGAACGCATGAGACCCTGCTGGCGGACAACGCCGTCTACCAGCGGCTCTACCGGCGCGAGTGGGCAGGGGATTGCGGATGAGCGAGACAGGGCGCCGCGCCGCAAAGGACGTGCTCGCCCTCAAGGTCGAGGGCGGGCATCGCGACTTCGAGTTCAACCTGCGCGAGCTGGCGGGCTCGATGGGCGACTTCGGCACGCTCTTCCCGCTGGCGGTGGGCTTCATCGCCATCAACGGGCTCAACCCGGCAGGGCTCTTCATTATGCTGGGGCTGACCAACATCGCGCTGGGCCTGATCTACCACCTGCCGATGCCGCTGCAGCCGAAGAAGGTTATCGCCGCGGTGGCGATCAGCGACGCCTGGTCGCCGGCGTTGATCCACGCCTCGGGCTTCGGCCTGGGGCTGACGTGGCTGCTGCTGACCTTCACCGGGCTCCTGCAGAAGCTGGTCGATCTCACGCCCACCTACCTGGTGCGCGGCATTCAGCTGGGGCTGGGCCTCACCCTGGGCTGGCAGGCGCTCAAGATGATGGCGCCCGCGCCGCTCCTGGGGGGGCTGGCGGTCGCCGTGGTCCTGCTCCTGCGCGAGAACCGATACGCGCCGGCCTCCATCGTCCTGATGGCGCTGGGGGTGGCGATCGTCGGGTGGCGGGGTGACCTGCAGGGGTTGAGGATCGTCCTGACCCTGCCCCCGTGGACGCCGCCGAACCTCCGCGACGTCTGGCAGGCGATGCTGCTGGCAGGCTTTGCGCAGATCCCGCTGACGATCGGCAACTCGGTCATCGCGACCGCCGCCGTGATCCGCGAGACTTTTCCCGAGAAGGCCGTGAGCGAGCGCAAGCTGATGCTCAACATGGGGGCGATCAACACGGTCGGCTCGTTCGTCGGCGGTATGCCGATGTGCCATGGCGCGGGCGGCTTCGCGTCCCAGGTCTACTTCGGGGCCAGGACCGGCGGTGCCCCCGTTATGGAGGGGCTGATCGAGGTCGGCATCGGCCTCTTCCTGAGCCAATCGATCGCCGACATCATGGCTGCCTTTCCCATGGCGCTCGTGGGGGGCATGCTGCTCCTGGTCAGTGTGCAGCTGGGCCTGGCCTCCTTTCGCCTGCGCGGCTGGCCGCTGGTGGTGGCGCTGGTCACGGGTGGGGTCTCGCTGCTGACCAACATCGGCGTCGGCTTTCTGGCGGGATTCGGGCTCGCGCACTCGCTGCGCGCGCTGCGCCGCCGGGGCCTGCTCCCCAACGTCTTCGCCACGACGGATGATGAAGCTCTGTAGGATGCCCCTGAGCCTGACCCGTATCACGCGACCACGACAAGGAACCTGACGATGAACGATATGACACCCGCGATCCGCGTCGCGGGCCTGACCAAGCGCTATCCCGGCGCGGACGGCGGCCTGACGGCGGTGGATCACGTTGATTTCGAGGTGCCGCGTGGGGAGGTCTTCGGCTTCCTCGGCCCTAACGGCGCCGGCAAGACGACGACCATCCGCATGCTCACGGGGCTCATCAAGCCCACCGCCGGAGAGGCTGAGATCCTGGGACTGGATCTGGCACGCGACCTGCCGCGCATCAAGAAGCGCGTCGGGGTGGTGCCGGAGCGGTCAAACCTCTACGATGAGCTGTCGGCCTTCGACAACCTGACCTTCTCCATGCGGCTTTACGGCGTGCCGCGGCGCGAGCGCGCTGGTCGCGCGGAGGAGCTGCTGGATCGTTTCCGCCTCAGCGAGAAGCGGGACGCGCGTTTCGGGCAGCTCTCGCGCGGTATGCGGCGATCGCTGACGATCGCGGCGGCGCTCGCCCATCGCCCGCCGCTGGTCTTCCTCGATGAACCGACGACGGGGCTGGACGTCGTGAGTGCGCGCAACCTGCGGCAGATGATCGCGGGGCTGCGCGACGAGGGGGTCACCGTCTTCCTGACCACGCACTATCTGGAGGAGGCCGAACGCCTCTGCGATCACATCGCGCTGGTGGTGCGGGGGAAGATCGTGGCGCTCGACACGGTCGAGCAGCTCAGGGCGCAGGCCAACGGCACGACGGCGGTTGAGGTGGCGACCGTCGCGCCGGGCGAGCGCGGTGCGATGCCCGAGCGCCGCCGCCTGACCGGTGACAGCGTCGAGGCCCTGATCCGCCAGGCGCTGGACGAGGCACGTGCGGGGGGACGGCGTGTGGTCGCCGTGAACACCGTCGAGCCGAGCCTGGAGGACGTCTTTGTGACGCTGACGGGCCTGAGCGCCGACGCGATGCGCGCCGAGAAGAACGGCAAGGGGAGGTGATCGCTATGCTCCAAGACGACCTGCGCTGCATCTGGGCCCTCCTGATCAAGGACCTGCGCGCCTACTACTTCAAGCCCCCGAACATCAGCTGGGGGATCCTCTTTCCCTTCGCCTTCCTGTTGGCCTTCACACTGCGCAACCCCACCCAGCCGCAGGATCTGGTCCCCGGACTGCTCGGCCTGACGCTGCTCTTCGGCACGACGAGCATGGAGGCGATCGTGATCACCTTCGAGCGGCGGATCGGCGCGTTGGAACGGCTGCTCCTGGCGCCGATGCGGCTGCCCGCGCTGCTGCTGGGCAAGCTCCTGGGGGGCATGGTCTTCGGTCTGATCGTGACGCTCGTCACGCTGGGGATCGCGGCGTTGACCTTCGGGCTGGGCGCGGTGAACTGGCTGCTCTTGGTGCCGGTCATGGTGCTCTCGGCGGCGGCCTTCTCGGCGCTGGGGGTCTGGGTCTCGGTGGCGGTGAAGGAGGTCTTTGAGGCGCAGACGCTGGCCAATGCCTTCCGCTTCCCGATGATGTTCCTCGGTGGGGCCTTCGTGCCGGTTGAGTCCATGCCGGCGGGCCTGCAGGTGGTGGCGCGCCTGCTGCCGCTCACCTACAGCGTGGAGGGCTTGCGCGCGGCGCTGGGGGAGGGGGGCGCCGGGGGTGCAGCGGCGGCGATGGTCGTGCTCGCGGGCTTCACGGCCCTCTTCTTCGCGCTCTCGGTGCGCAACCTCGCGCGGATGAATGGGTAGGCGGCAGCGGCGGGCGCGGAGTTGCCTTGTGCGACCTGAGTTCCTGCTCCTGACCGACCTATGGGGGGCTCATCCATGGGTGGAGTCGGCGTCTGAAGCCCCGCACTCATCCTTCTAGGTCAGGTCTTCAGGGGTGGCCAATCGCTGCAGCCAGTCGATGGTGTCGAAGTCGCGGTCGAAGCTGGCGATATAGCGTATGTTGCGCTTGAGGCATTCTAGAGC